>NZ_CDRJTB010000035.1:0-62614 GCF_976954365.1 Paenibacillus sp. Marseille-Q9583 | reverse complement strand
GGCTCTGGTGAGCTCTTAGCAGCTATGACTTAGGATCATTCAGTTTACATTTTTTCATCTTTGAGAGGAGGACGTTTCTTGAAATTACGTCTTGTACCTGTACTGATAACGTCTCTACTGTCGGCTATGCTATTATTCGGAGGTTTCTTTTTATATCGTCAGTTTGCTTTACAGGAACCGCTCCAAAAGATTGTAACCGGATTTGAGGGAGTAAATACTTCACATATTAGTATTAACCGCGATGAGGTCACTTTGAAACTTGATTTGCAGCCGGGCACGAATTTACGTGATCTAGTATCGTATGTATCTAAAGAAGGAAAATCAGTGATTGAAGGACGTAAACTTAAACTCGATGTGGAGCAAAATTCAAGTGAACTATTGGATGATTACTGGGATAAAGCGATGTTCTCTGTAGCTGAAGCCATGGAGAGCCGTAAATATACGATTATACCTACAGAACTTGATAGATTGAAACAGCAAAATACGGAATTTAAAGATGTGATAGCATCTACTGATATCGACGACAACAATGTGTACGTAAGCTTGAGTAATGGAAAAGAAAGCAAATTTATTATTTTGCCGCGAAAACCTGCGACCTTGGGGGTGTGGAATAATGCCTAAGTACCTTAAAGAAATTTTACTCGGATTTATTCCTGTACTGTTTATTTTCATGGCTTTTTTAGGTATTAATATATTCCCGATTGTTATAGCAGCTGGGATGCTTACTGCACTACTTATCATTGCTCATTTGCGTGGCGGGCTTACGGTGAACGCTGGTGCTGATAAGAAACGCAAGAAGGAAGGACCTTCAAAGCTCACTTTTGAAGAAATAGGTGGGCAAGATAATGCGAAGCAAGAGCTTCGTGAGGCACTCGATTTTTTGATCCGGCATGAGGAGATCAGTAAATTTGGGATTCGTCCTTTGAAAGGGATTCTACTCACTGGCCCTCCAGGAACAGGTAAGACCCTTATGGCCAGAGCAGCTGCGCATTATACAAACTCTGTATTCGTGGCTGCATCAGGCAGTGAATTTGTAGAAATGTATGTTGGTGTCGGGGCCGGCCGGATCCGCGATTTATTCAAGGATGCTCGTAACCGTGCTGTTAAGGAAAATAAACAGAGTGCCATTATTTTTATTGATGAAATTGACGTAATTGGCGGTAAACGTGAAGGCGGCCAGCAGCGTGAATATGATCAGACCTTGAATCAGCTGTTGACTGAGATGGATGGTATTTATAATAACGAAACACCGCGTATTCTACTGGTAGCTGCAACAAACCGGAAAGAAATGCTTGATTCGGCATTGCTACGTCCTGGACGCTTCGACCGTCATATTCAAGTGGACATGCCTGACAAAAAGGGCCGCAAATCGATTCTGGAATTGCATGCGAAGAATAAACCTCTTCATCCAGATGTGAGTCTCGACAAAATTGCTGAAGAAGCCTATGGCTTTTCTGGTGCTCAGCTTGAAAGTGTCATGAATGAGGCCGCGATTTATATGATGCGTGAGGACTTGACGAAAGTTGAGCAGCGGCATCTGTCGATGGCGATTGACAAGGTAATGATGGGTGAAAAAACGGATAGAGAAACAAATCACGAAGAGAAAAAGAGAGTCGCTATTCATGAATTGGGACATGCCATCATGGCAGAGCTCCTTCGTCCCGGAAGCGTTAGTCAGGTTACGCTGACTCCGCGTGGGCAAGCTCTTGGTTATGTGCGACATAATCCTCAGCAAGAGCAGTATTTGTACACCAAAGATTATCTCGAAGATCAGATTATGATTGCACTTGGTGGAGCAGCTGCTGAAGAAATGTACTATGGTGGACGAAGCACAGGTTCACGCGGTGATTTCGATCAGGCGCTGAATATTGTGGAAACGATGATGAAGTCAGGTTTAACTTCGCTGGGTATCGCCAAGCTGGAAATGGTTACCACTGAAGAGCTTATGAAGGAAAATAGTAAGATATTGGATGAGTTGATGACGCGCACTCGTGAGCACCTTGAAAAGCAACGAAATGTATTTGATTACTCTCTTGACATTTTAATGAAGGAAGAAGTACTCTCTGGAGAGCAATTTCGATGTCAATTTCGTGACAGCGTCCTTTTACCAGCATAAATATTTATGCTGGTTATTTTTTTTTACTTTTCAGGCATGCTAAGATATCATTATATGTCGGGCTTTATAAATTTTTGCGACAGACAAGGTACAATACAAAAGTATAGATACCTGAAAGGATGGAGACTTTTTTATGAATTTCAAAAAAATAGGTGTCATCGGCGGGGGCACAATGGGACAAGGTATTGCTGAAATGTTAGCAGCCAAAGGCCTGGATGTATTACTAGTGGAGAAAACCGCGGAGAAACTGGACTACTCTTACGAAATGATCGAGACAAGTCTAGATAAGCAACTGGAGAAATGGGCGATCACTCAAGCTGAGAAGAAGCTGATTCTTAGCCGCATTCAAAAAGTGACACATTTCGCGGAGCTCAGCTCATGTGACATGGTTATTGAAACCATTGTTGAGGATTTGGAAGAAAAGAAAAAGATTTTGAATCAATTGGATCAAGTATGCCCGAACCACATTATTCTTGCCAGCAATACATCAACACTTAGCTTGACTGAACTTGCAAGTTCTACGATGTATCCGGAACGCGTGATCGGAATGCATTTCATATATCCTGTAGCTAAAGTGGATCTTGTAGAAATCGTACGTGGTCTGAAAACTTCAGATGCTACTTTTGAAGATACAAAATCCTTTGTTGATGAGATTGTTGAGAAAAAAGGTGTAATGATTTATGAATCCCCAGGATTTGTAACATCACGCCTCATTTGCTTGTTTATCAATGAAGCTATGCATGTGCTGCAAGAAGGCGTTGCCTCCGCACAGGATATTGACGATGCTATGCGTATTGGTTATCAATTCCAATATGGACCGCTTGAAATGGCTGACAGATTTGGCCTGGATTCGGTACTTGCGGCACTCGAAAATATGTTCCGTGAATACGGAGAACTGAAATACCGTCCTTCTACAATTCTTAAGAAGATGGTACGTGCAGGACAACTGGGTATGAAATCAGGAGAAGGCTTCTTCAAGTACGACAAGGATGGTGACCGTGTATGAATATTTTAGTTATTAACTCAGGTAGTTCTTCTTTAAAATATCAGCTGTATAACATGACCGATGAATCGGTTTTGGCTAAGGGTTTGGTTGAACGTATCGGGATGGATTCCTCCATTCTGAATCATAAACCTACTGGCAAAGCGGAAGTGACAGAAGTAAGCGAAATTCTGGAACATAATACTGCGATCCGCAAAGTCCTTGCTTGTCTTACAGACAAAGAGCATGGTGTAATTGAATCTATTAAAGAAATTGATGCTGTAGGTCACCGCGTAGTGCATGGTGGAGAGTTCTTCAAATCCTCCGCACTTGTGGATGCTGACGCAAAAACGAAAATCCGTCAATTGTTTGACCTTGCACCACTGCATAACCCAGCAGCAATGATGGGGATTACGGCTTCTGAAGTAAATATGCCAGGTGTACCACAGGTTGTTGTATTCGATACTGCGTTCCACCAAACCATGCCTGAAAAAGCTTATATGTACGCTATTCCTAGAGTATTGTACAATAAATATAAAGTTCGTCGTTATGGCGCACACGGTACATCACACGACTTCGTAAGCAAGGCTGCTGCGGAGTACTTGGAGCGTCCGCTGGAAGATCTGAAGATCATTACTTGTCATATCGGTAACGGCGGTAGTGTAACTGCAGTTCAAGGTGGAGTGTCCGTGGATACTTCCATGGGTATGACCCCTCTGGAAGGTTTGATGATGGGTACTCGCAGTGGTGATCTTGACCCAGCAATTGTCCCTTACGTGATGAACAAGGAAGAATTGTCCGTAGGCGAAGTTAACTCCATGTTGAATAAACATAGTGGCCTATTAGCAATTTCGGGCGTAAGCAGTGACATGCGCGATATTATTGAGGGTATGGAAAAAGGTGAGCCTAATTCCACACTAGCTTTTGAAATGTATGAGTACCGCTTGCGCAAGTATATCGGTTCATATACGGCTGCCATGAATGGTGTAGATGCGATCGTATTTACTGCCGGTGTTGGTGAAAATGCTTCATTGCTTCGTGAGAAACTGCTAAATAACCTTACGTTCCTGGGTATTGAGTTGGATGCTGAAGCTAACAAAGTTCGTTCCGGCGATCCACGTCGTATCTCTACGGAAGATTCCAAGGTACAAGTGCTAGTAGTTCCGACAAACGAAGAACTTGTCATTGCACGTGATACACACCGTATTGTGCAAGGAATTAACGGCTAAATTAGAGGAGAGATTGAAGGCATGGCTAACAAGAGTGTAATTAAGAACGTGAATGAACATGTTGGAGAGAGTGTTGTTATCGGTTGTTGGGTAAACAACAAGCGCTCCAGTGGTAAAATTCAGTTCCTGCAGCTTCGCGATGGTACAGGTTATATTCAGGGAGTTGTAGTGAAATCAGAAGTGCCTGAAGAGGTATGGGATGCAGCTAAGAGCCTCACACAGGAAAGCTCTTTGTATGTGACCGGAATTATCCGCGAGGAACCTCGCAGTCAATCTGGTTTTGAAATGACTGTAACTGGAATCGAAGTCCTGCATCTTACAGAGAATTATCCAATTACTCCGAAAGAGCATGGGGTAGATTTCTTGATGGATCACCGTCACCTTTGGCTGCGTGCCTCGAAGCAGCGGGCTGTTCTGGTAATTCGTGCGGAAATTATTCGTGCAATCCAACAGTTCTTCAACGAGAGTGGATTTACAAAGGTGGATCCTCCGATTCTGACGCCAACGTCAGCAGAAGGAACTACTAACTTGTTCCACACGAAGTACTTCGATGAGGACGCCTATCTAACACAAAGCGGACAGTTGTATATGGAAGCTGCCGCAATGGCACTAGGCCGTGTATATTCCTTTGGACCAACTTTCCGTGCAGAGAAATCTAAGACTCGTCGCCACTTAATTGAGTTCTGGATGATCGAGCCAGAAATGGCCTTTACAGATCATGAAGAAAGCTTGAAGGTTCAGGAAGAATTTATTAGCTTCGTAGTGCAATCTGTATTGAAGAATTGCCGTGCGGAGTTGGAAGCGGTAGGTCGCGATATTTCCAAGCTGGAGAATATCAAAGCTCCATTCCCACGCATTACTTATGACGATGCGATCAAGTTCTTGAACGATAAAGGCTTTGAAGATATTGCTTGGGGTGATGATTTCGGTGCACCTCATGAAACAGCAATCGCAGAAGCATACGATAAACCTGTATTTATTACTCATTATCCTGCTTCTTTCAAAGCGTTCTATATGAAGCCAGATCCAAACCGTCCGGAAGTCGTACTGTGTGCGGATATGATCGCTCCAGAAGGCTACGGAGAGATTATTGGTGGTTCACAGCGGATCGATGATCCTGCGCTGCTTGAAGAGCGTTACAAAGAGCATAATCTTTCGATGGATTCTTACAAATGGTACATGGATCTGCGTACTTACGGATCTGTACCTCACTCTGGTTTTGGACTTGGACTTGAGCGTACTGTAGCTTGGATCTGTGGCCTTGACCATGTACGTGAGACTATTCCATTCCCACGTACACTGTACCGTCTCTACCCATAAGTTCTTATATTTGAAGGGGGACGTTCATGGACGGCAAAGGATGGAGTACCTGGGGCGAAGGCGTCTCCTTCGGTCTGGAGAACGGAATGGCCGTCATACCTTACGCATTACTGAAGTATTACCGGAAGCTGAATTTAAGCGGAAGTGAAGCTATGCTGCTGATACATCTGCTTTCTTTCAGGCAGGTGGAAGGGATTGACTTCCCTTCTCTTGAGGAGCTTCAGGCTGTAACTGGCCGTAGCATATCTGTACTAGCAGGAGAGTTGCAGAAGCTTATGAAGGAAGGTTTTATTAGCATCGATGGAGACAACGATGAGCTAAGAGACATCCATTATGAACGCTACAATTTCTCAGGGTTATACGGAAAGCTTGGTGCTTATCTAGCGACAGTTGTACAAGAGCATGAGCAAGATAAGCACGTAGGTGGCTATGCAACGTCGGCACCGCGGGCTGCTTCAGGTGGTGGATTCGGCGCAAAGCCCCCCTCATCTCCTTCTCAACTCGGGGCTGAAGAGGAAAGCCGAAATCTATTCAGTATTTTCGAAAAGGAATTCGGACGTCCGCTATCTCCTATGGAGTGTGAGACGATATCCAGTTGGGTGGATCAAGACCGGTATCCCGAGGAGCTGATACTGTTAGCGCTGAAGGAATCTGTATTTGCAGGAAAGGTTCATTTCCGTTATATTGATCGAATATTGCTGGAATGGGCCCGCAACCGGGTCAAGAACGCTCAGGATGTAAAGAACTATACACAAAAATTCCGCAATGGCGGAAGATAGATAGATTAGGAGAGAACCGCACTGCTTTAGCCCATCGCTAAAGTCAGTGCGGTTCTTTTTAATATTTTTAATAAAAAGTGCAGGGGTAGTTGTAATCGGGCGCGTCTATTGCTGTGGGAAGGAGGGGAGAGTCATTGAAGAAGAGGTATTAATCCAGCGGATTTGCCAAGGTAACGAGGATGCATTCCGTCAATTTGTAAATACATACAGTCAGCAAATTTACAAAATTACTTATTCTGTATTACGCGATGTCAAAATGGCTGAAGATGCTGCTCAGGAAGCTTTTTTACAAATGTACAAATCTCTCCCTGACTACCGTTATCAAGGCTTAAAGTCATGGATTACACGGATCGCCTTAAATAAGGCAATTGATGCGAAACGTAAACGTGACCGACTTAGGGAACTTCCTGTTGACTATGAGCTTGTATTGAGCCAGACCGCTTCCAACGAAGAGGATGTGTTGTCAGGAGTTATACGCCGTGATCGGATGGATCGGCTGCTAGGTGAAATCAATAGCCTGCCTGAAACTCATCGTGAAATTATGGTGGCTTATTATCTGGAACATAAAAAATATGATCAGATTGCTGCAGAGCAGGGAATTTCCCTGAAGACGGTAGAGTCCAGATTGTATAGGGCGAGACAATGGATTCGAAATCATTGGAAGGAGGACGAATGGCTATGATGAAGCGTGGAGACGATCCAATCCAACGCGAACAAGCAAAAGCTTATATTGAAGGTCACATGGACGCAGCGATCAGAGAAGATTGGGAACGATTACTGCTGGAAGATGAAGAAACGTTTACTTCATACATGAAAATGTTGGATGAGCTACAGGAGGATCTGCCTTCATTGGAGAATTCGTCTGTTTTTACAGAGAGAGTTATGGGAGAATGGGCTAACCTGACGGAATCTTCTGAGGTATTGGAACAAATGACCGTTGAAGAAGGGGGGCGGCGATATCGCTGGTATGAAAAGACAGTCTTTCATTATGCGGTTGCCGCGTCACTTACGCTGTTGATAATGTCATCTGGTATGTTTGATAAGCTGCACACAGGTCAAATGGAGCTAATGATCTCTAAAAAAGATAATTCCCTATCATTTAGCGAGCAAGTCATACAGGCAACTAGCGGATGGTTGGATCAGCTAATGGGCAGCAGAAAGTGATGAGAGGAGAAATGAAACATGCAACAGCAGCGTAGTAAATTAAAAGCTTTTTTTCTTAATTTGATTCCTGGAGCAGGTCATTATTATATGGGAAAACGCCCACAGGGAATTGTTTATCTTCTGTTAAGCTTTGGCATCTTATTTATGTCATTCTTAATAGCTGTGGCTGAAGGTGCCGAGGATATTCTATTAATGGGTGTGATAGGGTTCCTACTTATAGGGACGGTTTCGATGGTGCATCTGGTGGTTAAAATGCTGCAGATGCCTACTCCGGTAATGACTCCAGATGGATCGAATTTTGATTTTTCTTCAATGCCCGTTAAGACAGACGATAATGAGCGTGTACATGTAATTTTATTATCGTTCATTCCAGGATTGGGACATTTTCATATGGGGTTGATGCAGCGAGGATTGTCTTTCCTCATTTCTTTCTTCGGTTTCATGACCGTGATGTTATTCCTGGCAGGGATTACATCAAGTGATGTATTCCTTCTCCTGTTTGGCGTATTACCAGTGATTTGGTTATATTGTATGTTTGATGCGGTTCAGTTAATCCATCGCAAGCAAACTGGTGAAGCGCTGGTTGATCGCACTTTATTCGAAGAGATGGAGGCTGGTCGTGAGGAAGGGCGCCGTAGCAAAGTTTTGGCAACATTGCTTTCTGCTTTTCCGGGTGCCGGACAAATGTATCTAGGGCTGCAAAAAAGAGGATTACAGCTCATGTTACTATTCCTAGGAAGCATTTATGTCATGGACCTACTGCGGTTAACGTTACTCTTCTTCCTGATCCCAGTCATTTGGTTTTACAGTTTGTTTGATGGCTTACAGCTTGTCAGCCGGTATGGACGTGAACCCTTGCAGGATAAGCCAGTCATAGAAGGATTTTTAAATCATCAAGGATGGCTTGGAGCTGCTCTGATGTGTCTAGGACTGTATTACATTGTAGTTAATGTCGCAGTTCCAGCGCTTGATATCAGATTTCCTGAATGGCGTTTGGAGTATAGAGTCAATGAATATTTCAGGACCATTATCGTATCTGTGTTATTGATTGGCGGTGGTTTGAAGCTGATGGCGGGAAGCAAGAACAATAAAGGGAGAAAAGGGACAGGTGGTCATTCTGAATAATCCGACAGAATTACAGCAAGGAGTTATTGTTTCAAGTGAGCGTCCGGTTGCTGAAGATAAATCAAGACGCTGGCGTGTGGGGACGTTGTCGATGGGATTGAGCCTTTTATTTCTGGGAGCACTAATCATGGTCTCTCAGTGGAGGGGCGCCGAAGTGTTTGAGACGACGCTTTCTTGGTGGCCGATCATTTTTATATTATTAGGCTTAGAAATTGTGATATACACTTTATGGTTTCGTGGAAAAGGAAAAATGTATTATGATGTGCTAAGCGTTCTGTTCGTAGGGTTTATAGCTGTATGTTGTTTGGTTTTTGCGGGATTTAGTTCTTTAGGATTAACACAGGAATTTCGCCGTACCATTTCAGCTGTGCAAGAAAGTTACGCATTGCCAGATTGGAAGGGAGCCGTTCCCGAGGGCGTTAGTACCATCATTATCCAAGCTGCAGAGCCTTATGGGATTAAAGTAGATCAAACGGGTGGAAACGAGCTGAATGTATTCGGGAGTTATTCTTCAAATAAAGGAAAGCTACAAGAAGCACAAGAGCAACAGCTGCTTCAAACTAAGCATGTTGGGAATACGCTATACATCATTTTAGGGGAAACGCCTAGAGATCTGCTATTCGATAATTCTCGGAACACACTGGACGTGACTGTTGGGGCTCCGGCTAATGTTAAAGTGATTGTTCGAGATACTTATGGAAATGTTGTAACGGGCTAATCATGGCCTTTAATTGAAAAAAAAGATCGCTTCCTGACCAATGTGGCATGGGAAGCGATCTTTTTATTTTACGAATGCAACTCTTTCTCAAGCGCAGCGCCCATTTCACGGGAGCGTTCGGCACAGCGATTTACTGCGGCGATGACAGTTTCAAAAAAATCTCCTTGCTCGAGTACTTCTATCGCTGCTTGTGTAGAGCCATTCGGGGATGTGACCTTCTTACGAAGTGCAGCTGGATCCTCGCCCGTCTGTTGTACCATTCTAGCAGCGCCAAGAACCGTTTGAACGGTTAACTCCGTGCTTTGATCAAGCGGCAGTCCGCCCCGTATACCGGCAGCGATCATTGCCTCCATCATGTAATAAATGTAGGCAGGTCCACTGCCGGAAATACCCGTTAAGGTCTCCATGCGTTCTTCATCAATGACTGTTGTTAGTCCGACAGCTTCAAAGATGTTGAGTGCAAGGCGTCGTCCTTTCTCATCTACTTCTTTGGAAAAGGCTATGCCAGTGGCACCAAGACCTATGGAACTAGAAGTATTCGGCATAGTACGGACGATGGGTTGCTCTTTGCCAAGCAGACCTTGCATCGTTCGAATGGACAGCCCAGCAATTACAGAGACTATGATCTGATCAGGTGAGAGAAGTGGGCTGAGTCCCCGAAGTGCTTCTGCAGCGTCTTTTGGTTTCATAGCCAACACGATTACTGGTGAATTCCTTAGATAATCTGTTTTTTGTTCAGGATCATTTGTACCTATTACGCCGTAACGGCTTCTTAGTTCTGCCAGACGTTCACTACTGCTACGGTTAAGCATAATAATATTATCGGATTTTACGATACTACGGCTAATCATCCCGCGAACGATAGCTTCTGCCATAGAGCCTGCGCCATAAAATACAATATTATGATTCATAAGTGGAATGGAAGGTTGCTGACACATGGCTCAAAATCCTCCTAAAAGTGGTGTAATTAAAAATAGATGCATGGACACTAACCCCGAATTTGACCTGTTCCGTAAATCTTATATTTGGTTGAAGTAAGAGCAGGCAGACCCATCGGTCCACGGGCATGGAGTTTCTGAGTACTAATGCCGATCTCTGCACCAAATCCAAATTCAAAGCCATCTGTGAAGCGGGTTGAAGCATTGTGGTAAACAGCTGCAGCATCAACCTCCTGTAAGAAGCGTGAAGCGTTATCCGGATCTTCTGTTACGATACATTCCGAGTGCTTCGTGCCATACTGGGCAATATGCTGCATAGCTTCGTTTAAATCGCTGACGATTTTGATATTTAAGATATAATCATTATATTCTGTAGCATAGTCCTCTATTGTTGCAGGTAATGCCCATGGGACAACGGATAATGTTTCCTGGCAGCCACGTAATTCAACGTTAACATCACGGAAAGCTTCGGCCAAAGAAAGCAGATATTCGTTTGCGTAATCCCGATGAACGAGTAGCGTCTCCATGGAATTGCAAACCGAAGGGCGCTGTGCTTTAGCATTCAAACTAATGTTCTGAGCCATTTCTGGCAAAGCGCTTGCGTCGAGATAAGTATGGCAGATGCCTGCACCCGTTTCAATGACGGGCACGGTTGCGTTAAGCACAACATTTTGAATCAGAGAACTTCCTCCGCGAGGGATAATCACGTCAAGTAGTCCGTTGAGCTTAAGCATTTCATCAACGGAGGAACGGTTGGGATCTTCGATCAGCTGTAGCGCATTTTTCGGCATTGAAGTATTTGCTAGAGCATTGTGAAGAACCTCGACAATTTTTCGGTTGGAGGACAGAGCGGAGGAGCCACCGCGCAGCACAACAGCGTTACCAGTCTTTAGGCACAGGCCAGCAGCATCAACAGTTACGTTTGGACGTGCTTCGTAAATAATACCGATGACACCTAGTGGAACACGAAGTTTCTGGATGCCCAGACCATTCGGACGTTCAATCGTTTCTAGCGTGTCACCAATTGGATCAGGCAATACAGCGATTTGTTGAAGTCCTTCTGCGATACTGTTAATTCGGCCTACATCTAACGCTAGTCGATCAAGCATGGACTCAGGAGTACCACTTAAGCGTCCGCGTTCCAGATCTTCTCGGTTGGCAGCAATGATAGCTGGAGCTTCACGGCGCAGCGCATCAGCCATAACTAAGAGTGCTTCATTTTTTTGGCCGGTAGTTAGACTCGCTAATATTCCGGTGGTTTCCTTGGCTAATTTTGCTTTATTGACAACTTCACTCATGACGATTCCTCCTTAAATTTGTATGGGCAAAATTTTTACCTCAATGTAATCCATTCGTCACGGTGAATGACCTCCAGCCGGTGTACTTCTCCCAGCTTCGGTACAATCTGACGGCTGGGTAAACCTTGAATACTTCGCAGCTGAGTGTCATCGTAATTCACAATCCCACGTCCCAGCAATTTGGAGTCTGGTCCAAGGACTTCTACAACATCCCCAGCGTGAAAGTTACCTTCGATCTGCTTGACGCCGACAGGCAGCAGACTATGACCGCCATGAAGCAGCGCTTCAACGGCGCCTTCGTCAACGTACAGGGAGCCGAGTGGGGTGGACATAAAGCCAAGCCATTGCTTTTTAACAGGTAAAGAAGATAACTTGGTTGCAAAATAAGTACCTCGACCCGAGCCTGCCGCTGCGAGTTGTAAATCCCCTGGTTTGGTAGCTCTCCCAACAAAGACGGGCACACCGCCTCGTGTAGCGATCTTGGCAGCATCGATTTTTGAACGCATGCCACCTGTCCCCACACTAGAGCCAGCTCCACCAGCAATAGCATAAATCTCCGGCGTAATATCATCAACGAACTGATACCGAACAGCGTCGGGATGTTTCCGAGGATCTCCGCTATATAAGCCATCCATGTCAGTTAAGACTAGCAATCTGGTGGCTTTCAGCAGGTTAGCTACCAGCGCGGACAAAGTATCGTTATCACCGAATTTTAACTCATCAACGGAGACGGTGTCATTCTCGTTAAATACGGGTACCGCTCCTAGGCGAAGCAGCTCTTCTACCGTCATCATCGCGTTGTTCATAGCTCTGCGACTACAAAAGTCGGTACGGGTTAGTAGGATCTGTGCTGTGGTTATTCCATGCTCGGCAAAAGCTTCCTGATATGCCTGCATGAGCAGTACTTGGCCTACAGCTGCAGCTGCTTGCTTCTCATGCAGCAGCTTCGGACGTGTAGGATAACCGATACTGCGAAAGCCTGCGGCTACAGCACCGGAGGTTACTAATAACACCTCGCAGCCGTTTCTCTTCAATTCGGCAATCTCTGAAGCGAAGAAGGACACGGCTTCGCGATTCAATCCGCCTTCTGTTCCAGTCAGTGAGCTGCTGCCTATTTTGACTACGATTCGTGTCGTCATATCTGTTCACTTCCTCAGTATTTTTATAGATGCTGAAAACGACAAAAAGCCCCCATCCTTAGACTTAGCAAAGGACGAAAGCTTGTAAACTTCCGCGGTACCACCTTCATTGATGAGGGATCATCCGACTTCATTCTCGTAACGGGAGGATCCGTCCTGCTTAGCACAGGCCGCTCGGGGGTAGGATTCGGAACGAAAACCGCGGTAAATTCTTTCAGCCTGTCGGAATTTACTCTCTAGGCGCGGTTAGACTCATTCTTACTGGTCCCGTCTGCACGTTTCACTTATTTTCAATAGAATACCATGGAGATGGTTGCTTTGCAAAGGAAAAACGAAGGAACTATTTCTCGCATTAGAAAGCTTTGATTATTCTGTTTAACCTCTAAGCACGGGGGGTGGAATACTTATAATCTGTTATATACAGGAACACCTAACGATAAAGGACCAGTTAATAAAAGTGCGGTTCGGGTGTCAGATGATCAGAGCAGCCTTCCAAGGGTCTATTCTTCGGTTAATTCAGATACCGTAGATTTAAATGTTTCTACAAAAGCCTTAGCGGCTTTAGATAAATAACGTCCGCGTCGATAGGCTACGACAAGTGTTCGGCTAGGGGCAGGATCAGTGAGCGGTAAGTAGACAGGGACGAATTCACTCCGCGGTGCACGGGCAATAAAATGAGGCACAAGAGTTACACCCATTCCAGTGGCGACCAGCGACTGAACTGTTTCCATGTTATTGCTCTCAAAAACAATTTTTGGTTCGAAGCCAGCGTTTCGGCACAGATCCATAGTCATTTTACGGAAGCCTTGGCCTTCTTTAAGTACGATAAATGGCTCGTCCTTTAGTTCTTCCAAAGAGGTCTTAGTTCCATCTAAGCTACGTTTAGCTAGCGGGTGTTCAGGTGGGACTGCAAGATCGATCCTTTCCTCACCCAGTTCTTCGTAAGCAAGAGCCGGAATTTCGAGCGGCAATGAGAGCAGGCTTAAATCAGTCTGACCACTCGCAGTGAGCTTCTCTAGGTTCATGGAGGAGTCTTCGAGCAGAGAGATTTCTACTTCCGGGTAATTTTGTTTAAAAACCGGAAGCACATGCGGTAGTAAATGTGCACCAGTGATCGGCATACTGCCTACAACGACGCGCCCGGTACGCAGTTCAGAAATATCAGACATTTCTTGTCGCAGCAGTTCTACGCCATCAATGATGATTTGGGCTTGCTCTACGAATTTCGATCCAGCATAGGTCAGTTCAACAGAGCTGGTATTTCGCTGGAACAGCATTACACCGAGCTCTTTTTCCAGCTTGGAAAGCTGCTGACTGAGTGATGGTTGGGCAATGTGCAGCTTGTCCGCTGCACGGGAGAAGTTTTTTTCGGCTGCGATTTGCAGTACATATTGTAGTTGTCTCAGTTCCATGTATAAACTCCTTTAGGAGATTGCTTTTGCTTATAAGTATAACCTATGAAACTGAAGTTTTATATAGGTTCTCATGTAAGTTCGTGACGAACGCACTGACCGGCAAATAGG
The DNA here is from genome assembly GCF_976954365.1 of Paenibacillus sp. Marseille-Q9583. Classification (NCBI taxonomy): domain Bacteria; kingdom Bacillati; phylum Bacillota; class Bacilli; order Caryophanales; family Paenibacillaceae; genus Paenibacillus; species Paenibacillus sp. Marseille-Q9583. The sequence continues at coordinate 48,283 of NZ_CDRJTB010000035.1, read as the reverse complement.
AAGGTGTGGTTTACCAGTATTCGCTGGAGTCCTTTATGTTTGCCGGTCTAATTTTGATGCTACGCTATTACGTCTTACTATACTTTGCGGGCTGGAGAGATGCTTTGAGGGTTGTTAAATATATTTCCCGGGTCATATTTAGCTTTGACTCTCCGTAATCTAGGATAGTTTGCTCCATAATATACTGGTCCGGAATTTTTAATTCCCTGGTCTGGAACATTGATGTAGCTCCCCACGATAAATGGCTGCAGTTTCCGACGTGTATTTCGTACTACGAATATATTTCTGGCAGCTTCCGAAGAGGAGTAATGTATAATTCAATATCGTTGGCCCTCTGGTGCAAGGCGGAACGGCCCACAGCAAGATCATATTTCTTGAAGCTTAGATGAGAACCAATCTGCACAGAGAGAAGTAAGACAAGTTCCATAGATACAAAAATCAGGCAGTCCTCAAAAATGAGGACTGCCTTGTTATATGTTGTAAGAGTTCTAACGGAAAGCGTCCGGCGCAATTTCGTATCTGAAGGACTATTTGGAGATCTTTACCAGATCCCTGTGTGCTTTGATCAGATATCTATTCGCCGTTTTTCTACCATGGACATAAATGAAAAAGGAGTCATTATTGGAGGAAAGAACATAAAAATAGCTTGATCCTGTGCCGGGAAATGCTTGTGTAATAGTGCTCTCTAAAGAGTTGTCGAGATAAGAATTCTCGCGCAGTGCATAATGGTCAATTTCTTTCAAATCAGCATCCAGCTTTAACATATCGTATTGAACATCTCCTGTTTCCTTGCCCCTAACGTAGAGATTGAGATCAGTCGGTGCAGTCATATTATTACTGCCTCTTGTCTCCAGTCTGGAAGCTGGCATATTGGCCGCCTCGAAGGAGCCGATATGCATTTGGTCCAGGTAGTCAAAGGTCAGTTTAGACTTTTCTTTTCCGTTTGTAGGGTTCAAAGCGACGATAAAGCTTGTTCGGGAAGCTTTATCCTCATATTGCAGATAGATCTGTTCACCTTGGGTCATCAATTTTGGGGTTGCTAATACTTGTTTAGGATATGTATTGTGCCAGAGCAATTTCCCTTTTTGATCGTATCTCTTTAACGTGGTATCGCCATAATAATGCGAGAAAACAAGAAGCGAACCATCATCCATTATTCGTAATGAAGTTTTTGCTTTAATAGGGTTGGGATCAATTTTATCAGCCGTGACCTTATATAGCAGCTTACGCTGTGTATTGTAGACTTCATACACGGTCTGCTCATTCCTGTTGTCCAGAAATACATAATAGCCTTTGCTTTCAGCAGCAAAATATTTAGGAACAGCCAGCTCTTTAGGAAGCGTCTGGATTTTACCAGTGGCGGCGGATAAGCTGAGATTTTTGTTAAGGGACGCAAAAATAAGCTCTTTATTGCTACTCGTAAGCATGAAGTCATACGCTGCGAGTGCTTCAATTGTAGTAGTCCAGCGGATTTTCCCTGTATTGCTAAGACTGATTGCCAGATAGTTTCTCTCGTTTCCCCGGGCTGGAGGAACCAGCAGATATACATTGCCTTCAGGATCAACGAACGGATGAATGGTGGTGCTTAGCTTACCAGGGGGAGTATAGCGCCACTTCAATTTTCCATTTCTGTCTACAACGAATATACTGCGTGTATCCATTTCTTTATTGGCGTGTCCTATAAAATAAGTATTCCCTGAGGCGATCGTTACAGGAACACTGTAGAACACATCTGACCTTCTATCGACAGAGATGGTATTGGTGACGAAATATACCGGGGACATTCCCTGCTCATATATGGGCAGTGTCCAATCCAATACAAATTTATATTCAGGTTCTGAAGGTTCCTCTATAGAAGTACCTTCGGCGTAAGTTTTACTGGAATAACATAGTGGCATACCTATAACTAAAATGATTAGTGCTTTTGCCCAAAATTTCATAAATTACCCTCCAATATAAAAAAAATCTTTCAAAGTATAATGGTAACATAATTTAAACTCTGAAAGTGATATCAGGCCGCAATTAAATGAATTATCTGGAAAAAAGACATCCTCCAGTAACCGGAAGATGTCTTTCCTACAATGAAATGTGAACGGTGATTCAGCTTCAAACTTCTTTTTTCATTAAAAGATAAAGAGAATATGGAGCGCCGATAAACACAACCATGATTCCTGCTGCGATACCGTCAGGCTCAGTCAGATTGCTTCCAATCGTATTCGCTAGAAACAGCAGCCAGCCTCCAATTAAAATGGACAGCGGCACAAAGCGCTGATGCTGTGCTCCAACCAAAGCTCTGGCGATATGTGGAGCCATCAGACCAATAAACGTAATACCGCCGGTCATAGAAACGGCCGAGGCCGCAAGCGCAACTGCCAGCATCAGTAAGATACGGTCCTTGGAAACCACTAGGCCTGCACCGATAGCTGTTGGCTCGCTCAAAGCAAACAAATTCAGCGCTATGGATTTATATATTACGTAGGGGATCAGAATGATTAGCAAAGGCAGGAGGGAGAGGATGAATGGTCTGTCCGTTTCCCACACGTTGCCGGCAAGCCATTAAGAGATGGAATCTACCTTGGTCCGGTCAACTGAAGAGATGAGCACGATCATGACGCCTGAAAGAGTCATGGAGAAGCCAAAACCAGTAATGACCTATCTGGTCGGTTGCATCCCGTCGATACGGGTATACGATAATGCATGAATTAACACTGCTGTTACAAGAGCTCCAGCAAAAGCCATTAGTGGAATCATGTAAATGAAAGACTCTACGTAAATTGGCGCAAATATGAAAAAGTCAGGTTTAGATTCAGGATCCTTAACTTGAGAATTATCGTTGTTATCTTATAGGTTAAACCTATCACTTCTATAGATATCATATCTTGGAATTATAAAGACAGTGATGTTATATTTAGATCATTCAAGAGAGACTCCACGCTCTCTTCCAATGAACGATTCTATTAATGAGGTGAAATTATGAGCAACAAGACAATGTTTGAGAAGATTTGGGATAATCATGTTATTCATCAAGAGGAAGGTAAACCTAGCATTATTTATATCGATCTGCATTTGGTTCATGAAGTAACTTCTCCACAAGCTTTCGAAGGACTTCGCCTCAGTAACCGCAAGGTTCGCCGTCCTGAGCTGACATTCGCTACAATGGATCACAACGTTCCTACCAAGGATCGTTTTAACATTAAAGATCCAATTTCCAAGCAGCAAATTGATACACTTTCTAAAAACTGTGTTGATTTTGGTGTTAGATTGTTCGACTTGAATGATATCGATCAAGGCGTTGTACACGTAATGGGACCTGAGATCGGCTTGACTCACCCTGGTAAAACTATCGTTTGCGGCGACAGCCATACCTCCACACATGGAGCATTTGGTGCGCTGGCTTTTGGTATCGGTACTAGTGAAGTTGAACATGTAATGGCTACCCAATGTTTGCAGCAATCCAAAGCTAAGACTATGGAAGTTCGTTTTACAGGTAAACGCAATCCTGGTGTAACAGCAAAGGATATGATCCTTGGTGTTATTGCTAAGTATGGTACTGATTTTGCAACAGGTTATGTAATTGAATACACAGGTGAAGCTATTCGTGAGCTGTCGATGGAAGAACGTATGACCGTCTGCAACATGTCGATCGAAGGCGGAGCAAGAGCAGGTTTGATCGCTCCTGACGAAACTACTTTTAACTATCTACGTGGACGTCAATATGTGCCGCAAGGCGAACCATATGACGCTGCTGTTGAAGGATGGAAGAGTCTTGTTAGTGACGAAGGTGCTCAATATGATACGGTGGTTGAATTTGATGTGGAGACGTTGATTCCACAAGTGACTTGGGGTACTAGCCCGGGTATGGGTACAGATATCAACTCTAGCGTGCCAAATCCGGCTGACTTTACCACTGAAAATGAACGCAAAGCTGCTGAAAAAGCGCTTGAATATATGGACTTGACTCCTGGAACTCCTATTTCTGAAATTCCAATTGATTATGTATTTATCGGTTCTTGTACTAACGGACGGATCGAAGATTTGAGAGCGGCAGCCGTGGTAGCAAAAGGCCATAAAGTCTCTGACAAGGTTACTGCCATTGTTGTTCCTGGATCTGGTCGTGTTAAAATGCAGGCTGAGAAGGAAGGGCTTGATAAAGTCTTCACTGACGCGGGCTTTGAATGGCGCGAAGCGGGATGCAGCATGTGTCTTGCGATGAACCCTGATGTACTGCAACCTGGGCAACGCTGTGCATCTACCTCGAACCGTAACTTTGAAGGACGTCAAGGTCGCGGTGGACGCACGCATCTGGTATCCCCAGCTATGGCTGCTGCAGCTGCGATAAAAGGCCGTTTCACTGATGTACGTGATTGGAACTATAAGACGGAAGCTGTCAGCTCATAGAACTAGAGAGAACACGGGAGGATAAAACTATGGATGCTTTTAAAAAATTAACAGGAATTGTTGCACCAGTAGATCGGGTGAATGTAGATACGGATGCTATTATCCCAAAGCAGTTCCTGAAACGGATTGAACGGACAGGATTTGGACAATTTTTGTTCTACGAATGGCGTTTTGATGAAGCTGGTAACGATAACGCTGCCTTTGAAATGAATAAGCCACGCTATAAAGGTGCTTCTGTCTTGATCTCACGTGCTAACTTTGGCTGTGGTTCCTCACGGGAACATGCACCTTGGGCGATTATGGATTATGGGTTCAGAGTGGTCATTGCACCTTCTTATGCAGATATCTTCTACAACAACTGCTTTAAGAATGGCATTTTGCCGATCAAGCTTTCGGAAGAGCAAGTGGATGAGCTGTTTAATCGGACAGCCGAGCATGATGGCTACCAATTGACCGTGGATCTTGAGAGCAATACACTTCACGATGAATTTGGACTGAGCATCAGCTTTGATCTGGATGAGCACCGTCGTCAGTTCTTGCTGCAAGGCCTGGATGATATCGGATTAACCCTTCAGCATGCAGATGAAATTGCTGCGTATGAAGAGCGTCATGCGGCTAAGTTATTCTCTTAATAATAGGATATAACTGGTTTCATTCTTAACTTTTACAAAAAATACGCAAAACTTCTATTTCCGGGTGTCGGAAATAGAAGTTTTTTTGCTATAATCGAAATATTGATTGGTGATAAAGGAAACATTTGGTGATTTCTGTCGTCTTAGTACTTATCTAGATCTATTACTTGCAGAAGGAGCGGGAAAATGAGAAGAGTTGGGTATCGAACGTTGCTACTATTGTTGCTGCCATTATTATTACTATCTTTCACTGGACGTGAAGCTGCCGCAGCTGGTAGCAGCTCAGGCAGAATTATTATGGACAATCAAGAGCTTGCTTTACCAAAAGGAATTAAACTTGAGAACGTCAATGGTAGCGTTATGATTCCCGTCAGAGTGGTAGTGGAGAATCTTGGATTTGAGGTATTATGGGAGCAGCAGGCCCGCAAAGTAACGGTTCACCAAGATGGAAAAAGCATTGAGCTGGCTGTAGGAAAAAAAACAGCTGATGCGGATGGAGTAACGTTTGATTTAAACGCAGCACCCAAGCAAAGCGGTGGTACAGTTCTCGTTCCGATTCGCTTCGTAAGTGAGCAGTTCGGTCTAAAGGTTGGCTGGGATAATAGCGATAAAACGGTCTATTTGACGGGTGGACAAGCTTCGGTGGCTACACCTGATGGAACCGTTACTAGTGCAATAGCAACAAGTACTCCTTCTCCAACTCAGATTACTACACCGAGCGTGGATAATGGCACAAGCGCTGGAAGTGTTTTGCCCTCACCGACACCACAATCATCCTCAATACCAGGAAGCACTGGTGTGAATGCAGCAGGTCCACATGTAAATGGGGCAGCCTTTACTGAAAATCGATTAATCATCGCTGTTTCTGGGGCTCCTAAACCTAGTATCACAAAAATGAGCAGTCCAGATCGAATCGTTGTAGATTTTCCCGGTGCAGCTTTTGCTCCTGATTTCGTAGGAGGCCTACCGAGTATTACCACAAACGGAAGTCCGCAAGGGAAGCTGGATGTTACTGGTTACCCTCTAGTTTCTGAGATCCGGTATGCGTTGTTCAGTGTAAGTCCTTCTACTGTTAGGTTCGTGATTCAAACGGTTGGGAGCCAGCCTTATCAATTAAGTACGGATGAAAGTACTGGACTGGTGACACTAGATTTGAATGTTACAGGCAGTGAAGGGAACACCTCAGGTGGTAGTGGAATGACAGGAAAGCCAGTTGTAGTTCTCGACGCGGGTCATGGAGGGACACAATCAGGAGCAGTCAGTCTCACGGGTAAGCTGGAAAAAGACTTCAATCTGGCAGTTATCCGTAAAGTTCAAACACTACTTATTCAGGAAGCTTTGGTTGACGTCGTATTTACTAGGACTGAAGATATTACGTTGGGTCTTCAGGATCGAGTAAATATCGCAGAAGCAGCAAAGGCTAATCTATTTATTTCAGTGCATGGGAATTCACTAGAGCTGGGTTATCCGAATAGAGACAAAATAAATGGCAGTGAAACGTACTATTCGCGTAGTGGGAGTCTGCCGCTGGCTCAGGTCATGCACAAACATCTGATAGCAGGTACTGGATTCAAGGACAACGGAGTAAGAACGAAAAGTCTGCATGTTACAAGAGAAACCAGTATGCCGGCAGTACTTCTAGAAGTAGGGTATCTTACTAATTCAGGAAATGAATCAGGGATGTATAGTGAGCAGCTTCAAGACAAATTAGCGAGGGAAATTGTAGCCGGTATTAAGGAATACCTAGGACTTTAATGCTTAATGTTGGTGAGATTTCTCAATTTTTATGGAATATATTCGCAACCTTTATAGATTATTAGCGTCTAATAGAGGTCTGAGGTTGACGTAGACAGGCCATCACGATCGCCATTCACAGGCGAATACTAGATTTAGAGGTGAAGAATGAAGAAATTCAGTTTGATGTTGTTTTTGTTGCTCTTAGTATTTGTTTTGCCTGAGAACGGACATGCTGCTGCCGGGAATAGCAAGATTTTTCTGGACGGCAAGGAGCTGACCGCAGGGCAAAATGTTCCGGTTGAGAATGTGAATGATACAATCATGGTGCCGTTAAGGTTGATCTCTGAAAGCCTCGGATATAACGTGGGTTGGGATCAGAAGAGCAAGACGGTAACGATTGAACAGCAAGGAAAAGTCATCAAATTGATTGTGAATCAAAAGATAGCCTCAGTTGATGACAAGACAGTAACACTTACCACAGCACCTATCCTTCGTAGTAATACGACACTTGTACCGATTCGGTTCATTAGTGAACAGTTCGGATTAAATGTCTCGTGGGACAACGTGAAGAAGAGTGTGTATCTTATTACCCCAGGATCCTCAAATGATAACGGCAGTTCAGGTGGAAATACTGAAAATGGTGGATCTGAGGTTGTACCGCCGGTAGATCCTTCTAAGAATCTAACGATGGTAAATGGTGTGAGCTTTAGTGAAAATCGTTTGAGCATTGCCATGGAGGGTAATTCAGTACCGAAAGTGACAGCGATGACTGGGCCGGATCGGTTAGTTGTTGATTTACCTAATGCCACCTTCTCAGACCTATTTGGCACAGGACAGATCCTTGATCCTGACCTAAACGGTAGCTTGGAAGTGAAAGATTATCCCGATGTATCAGGAGTACGTTACTCCCTTTATAGCACGAATCCTTATACAGTACGTTTTGTAATCGATTTGAACTATGCTAAGAATTACAACGTTAGCGTAACTGGAGACGATTCTAAGCTGGTTGTAATCGATCTAAATGCGGAAAGCACTGATGATACTACAACACAACCAGGAAATAATGGCAGAAAGCTAGTAGTATTAGATGCAGGGCATGGGGCTAAAGATTCTGGAGCAGTGGGTGTTACAGGTAAATACGAGAAGAATTTTAATTTGGCCATCATACTTAAGACAGCTGAATTGCTGAAAAAAGAAAGTAATATTGACGTCGTGTTAACACGAAGTAATGATACTTTCTTGGAGCTTAAAGAAAGAGCAGCTATGGCGAATAATTTAAAAGCTGATATCTTCATATCTGTACACGCCAATAGTTCAGGTTCCTCATCAGCTAGTGGAACAGAAACGTATTATCAACGGGAAGCCAGTAAATCATTGGCGAACGTGATGCATAAATATCTTGTTCAAGCAACAGGGCTTAGCGATCGCGGTGTACGTTATGGGAATTTCCATGTTATCCGTGAAACGAAAATGCCTGCAGTATTACTTGAAGTGGGATACCTTAGCAACAAAAAAGATGAGGCATTGCTCTTTACAGATGCACTTCAAAACAAAGTTGCGGCTTCAATAGTGAGTGGGATTAAGGAATATTTGGGTATAAAATAACAGACCAGTGGCAGACGAGCGCCGCAAAGTCAGCTTTCTGCTTTTATTTTAAAAGGCAAGAAGTGGTTTTGCGGTACCTGTCTGCCCGTATTCATCTAGAGGAGGCGTTTATTAATGATGAAACAAAAATGGAGTACAATTGGGATCGCTACACTGCTTCTGCTAGTGATTGCTGGCTGTGGAGACAAGCCTACTGCGGCTCCAGCAAATGCTGTGGAGCAAGATACTTCAAATGTTGTAAGTGGTGCGGGAGAAAGTACACCGGCTCCAAGCGATGAACCAGGAAACGAAGTGACTAGCACTCCGCAACCGACAGCAGATAATAGCAACACAGAAACTCAGGCAACTGCAAAGCCAGTAGCAGATGATAAGCAAAAACAGAGCCAGAGTATCGATGCATATTATACGGATACACAAGTTATGGATCTGATTCCTGCTAAGACTAGCATTAGCTTCTCTGACGATGCCCAGAAATATACAGAGACGTTCAAAGCATTGCAAAGCAACGAGAATACTGACCTTGTATCGTTATGGGGCAAGATTGAACTGAAATCGTTAAAGTTTGTTGATGGTCAAATTGTGATGGATATTCATAAACCGGATGAAGCACAGCTAGGTGCTGGTGGGGAGTCCTTAGCGATTTCATCACTTGCCAAAACCTATTTTCAATTTGAAGAAGTAAAAAGCATCGAAGTTTTGGTGGATGGTGAAAAGGTTGAAAGCTTAATGGGTCATGTTGACCTAATGCATCCAATGACTAGAGATAATAGCTAATTGTTATTACAACAAAGGATAAGAGCATCTAACTGACGAATTTTAAATTATACTATTTATTTGAGTCATAGAGAGGGGAATAATCTATTGTCCGCGCAAAAAAGGTCAAAACGTCCATTGAGGGCTTATTCTACGAAAGCAGTATCGGCTGTTATGGCTGGAACCATGATTTTTAGTGGCGCAAGCGCAGTGTTTGCGGATACAGCTGCTACGACAGCAGCAACAACCACTACACAATCTGTAGGGATTTTTAGCGATGTGAAGACAGGTTTCTGGGCTGAAAAGCATATTTATAAATTAGCATCACAAGGAATTGTGGTTGGAAATAATGGTTTGTTCCGCCCTGGGGATTCTGTAACTCAGCAGGAAGCCGTGCTTATGGCATTACGTTTTATGAAGTTGCAGGATAAAGTGGATACTTCTTCAGCTGTGGCCTTGCCTACTGATTTTAAGGTTTCAAATTATTACAAAGATTACGTTGTTCTAGCTTTCCAGCAAGGTCTTTTGGACAAAACTACTGAAATGTCTCCTGATAATTTGAAAACTTCATGGGGTGAACGTAAAGCATCCCGAGAATGGATTGCTGAACTGTTAATTCGTGCACTAGGAAAAAGTGCAGATGCAGCTGTAGCAACTAGCAAACCGACAGGCTTTGCAGACGATGCTAAAGTGTCTGCAAACAAAAGGGGGTACATCAACGTTGCTGTTGATCTAAAATTAGCCAATGGCCTTGACGGTAATCGTTTTGATCCACAAGGGGCTGTGACCCGTGCTCAATTGGCGACTTTTTTCAGCCGCGCGGAAGCTCACAATACGGTTGAATATGATAACACGGTATCAGGAACAATCAGTCAATTAGCAGGTGGGAAACTCTCCGTCTATAACAACGGAAAGACTTCTACATATACCCTGGGAGCAAGCACCGCTTATTACACAAGCGCTTCTGAAAGTAGAATAAATCTAAGTGATATCCAACCTTACACAAAGGTTACTGTAATTGGAGCGACATATAACGCAGCCTATGTTGAAGTGACTGACCCTACACAACAAGTGGAGAGCCTTTCCGGAAGCTTCGCAATGGTAGCACCTGGTAATAAGCTATGGCTGAAATCAGCTACTGGGTTCACGGAATATTACTATGATGAAACGACTACCTTTGTAGACGCAAGTGGGACTTCAATTGAACCTGCTTCGTTGGTAGCAGACAGCATAGTTACGTTACAGCGTGAAACGTATAGTGGTTCACATAAAGTGGTCAAGGTTCAAGTGACTTCAGGTGTTGTTAACAAAACGACAACAGGAACCATTCAAAGTATAGATCTTACTGGGAAAAGCATTACGTTTAAAAATGCTGCTGGTGCGGTGGAAACCTTTAAATGGGAAGATGGAACTTCATTATTCACTTATCAAGCATCCGTGTTGCAGCCTGCAGAATTGAAGACAGGTTCTGCTGTTAAATATACGGTTAAAGAAAATGTGATACGGTCTGTAGAAGTGACAGAAGGTGTTGAACGGACAGTTCAAGGTGTGCTTACCGAACTGACCAGTTCAACTGTTGTTTATAAAAAAGAAGATGGAACTCGTGAAGTCAAACTCCTGGCAACAAAACCATCAATTGTTATTCCGAACATGAATAGCGCTGTGGCCGATGATCTTATACCTGACACAGTCGGTGGGGATAAAATTAAGCTTACGTTGAACAGCAGTGATCAAGTCATAAAGATTGAAGTGTTAAGCCGTCAAATTGAGCAGTATAGTGGAGCGACGGTTATTGATTATAATACTAAAACTCAGCTGTTGACAGTTATGGATACCAATAAAAAGGCGCATGTCGTTCAGTTGGATGAAAAAACAAAACTGTTAATTGAAGGTGCACTTCCTAACTTAACTAATATCGGTACGAAACTTATTGAGAATCGTAAAGTTAATGTAAAAGCTATAGGACAACGGGCTTTATCGTTGGAAATTGTCACAAAGTATGAAGGAACCTTGACGGCTGTTAATACTTCCTCGAGAACTATTGTTTTGAAGCTTAATGATGGGCAAACTTTAACGATGCCTTATCCACAATTAATTGATCTCTTTGGTAAGAATAGTCCAACTTTAAGTGATGTTCCTGTTGGTAGTAATGTGACAGCCTCACTGACAACTGGCCAGGACATTATTGCAGTACTGAAAGTGAAGACAGCTTTACAAGTTGAAGCAGCAACTGTTAATGCCGGAACCAATCGTTTGAGTGTTAAATGGAGCGGTGGAACAAGTGAGATCAATACTGCTGTACTTCCAATAACAAATGAAGCTGGCGAGAGCATTAAGCTAACCGCTTTGAAATCGGGGGATTTTCTTAATGTGACTTTTGATGGAAGCACTCCGCTTGCTATTCAGACAGTTAGTCTTACAACGGGTCAGATTAGTTCAGTCGATGCTGCAGCGAATAGTTTGGTTGTAAAAGAGTATGCTGGAGCGGCACAAAACTTTGCTGTAAGCGGTGGGGTTAGAATCATACGTGATGGCGCCACAACAACTGCTCTAAGTAACTTAACAACAGCGGACAGAGTGGAGATTCGTAAAGACACGGATGGAGCGACAGTCATTCGTGTGTTACCACAGTTAACTCGGTCATTCTCTCGCTATGACAGTACGACGAACTCATTGGTGACTAAGAGAGCTAATCTGAACGATAAGTATCAGTTCACTCTTGCTTCAAATGTATATATTCATCAAGGAGATACGACATTGTCCGTGCAATCTTTGAAAGAAAATGATAATATTATAATGTATTTCAATAATGATATCGTGGTTGAAATTGTGAAACAATAGTAGCAATGGTGGATTTCTGAGTGAATCACCGTCTTGACACAGGGGCTTTGCCTGCGTCAAGACGTTTTTTTTGAAATATAAGAAAGTATAAGAGTTGTATTTTCTTGAAATGTATGAAACCATACGTTATAATACAGACTTTGCTTATATTTCTTTACATTAGAGAGGACACGCTCATGTGAGTTTTAATGAGCGTAATCACTCCGTGGAGGGGACACTATGAAAGTTGCAGAGGTCCGCCACATTTTGGATACGATTGGAGACTTGTTCCCTGATGCTCATTGCGAGCTAAATCACAGTAACGCTTTTGAATTAACGATAGCGGTACTGTTATCAGCCCAATGTACGGATGCAACGGTGAACAAAGTGACCGTGGACCTGTTCCAAAAGTACAAAGCCCCCATCGATTATATTTCTGTACCGCTGGAGGAGTTGGAGGGGGATATCCGGCGCATCGGCCTATATCGTAACAAAGCTAAGCATATCCAAAGCCTATGCTCTATACTCATAGAACAGTATGGTGGCGAGGTGCCTGAGGCTCATGACTTGCTTGTAACTTTACCCGGTGTAGGTCGTAAAACTGCAAACGTAGTAGTATCCAATGCTTTTGGAGTTCCTGCCATTGCAGTGGACACGCATGTGGAGAGGGTTGCTAAACGACTTGCATTAGCAGGCTGGAAAGATTCTGTGCTGGAAGTGGAAAAGAAGCTGATGAAGGCTGTGCCACGTGACGAATGGACGATCACTCATCACCGGCTTATCTTTTTCGGACGATATCACTGCAAGGCACAGAACCCAAAATGTCAAGTTTGTCCGCTCCTTGATGTATGTCGAGAGGGCAAAAAACGTATGAAAACAGCTGTTGTCAGGAAAGCTAAAGATCATACGCCAAAAAGTTAGAGTTGAAGAAGAGGATGGGATAGAGATGAAATGCATTTCTGTATACACAGATAATTTTGAAGTGTTCTCGGATATTTTTGATCGCGTAGTGGAAAGCCCACTCGAAGAGAACGAAGAGCAAGAAGTAGAAGGTATCACGATCAGTCATTCCGGTGACGTTCCTGAACACTATTTTGAGCGTATGTCAGTGAAACCTGAGGTTGTTGTAATGAGAGATAAATCTCGTGGTTTGACTATTCTACAACACGGAAAAGTATTCGAAATTCTGTTGCCTGTTTCGGAAACTGCATAAATTTAGAAGTGATAAAAGGAGTCGGCCCTAGGGCTGGCTCCTTTTTTGTTTCTTACTTTTCTAGCGAAAATAGCAGAAAGATGTTTGAATAACCTCATTTCGTAAGAGATGATAGGTTATTTTGTAAGTAGTGTGTATTTAATTTGTGTCAAACTGGTGATAAACTGTAATTATTATTTATAAAAATAGGTTCTGCGTGACATCACAGAAATTACACCTGTATAAACATTTAAAAATGAGTCTGATTTCGTATTCTTGAATGGGTTATATTCAAAGCATGATTAGATGGTAACAGTGGAGGTGGAGAGTCAGTGAGAGCGGAACAGGTTAGAATCGAGAAAGAGACATTAAGTGAAACGGCATCGCTGCTTTTCCAGTTGCGTGGATTAATGCAACGCTGGGGTGATGAGGGATCTGAACGTATATATGAAGATTTACAACATAAAGAGGGTGGGAATGAACTGACCCTTGCTTTTTGCGGACATTTTTCGGCAGGAAAATCCAGTATGATCAATCTTCTTTGCGGCAGTTCAGTGCTGCCTTCTGGACCTGTGCCGACTAGTGCGAATATTGTCTCTATTCGCAGTGGAGTTCCACGAGTGCTTATTTATCCTAGAGTTGAAGGAAGTAAAAATGATTCTGCTCCTATAGAGACAACTCCAGAAAGATTACAAGAATACTGTCGAAATGGTGGTGAATATTCCGCAATTGAAGTGTGGAATGAGATACCATTGCTAGGCAAGGATGGCGTACTATTGGATACACCTGGTGTAGATTCGACGGATGATGGTCATCAGGCGGCCACCCGCTCTGCGCTGCATTTAGCTGATGTCGTATTTTATGTAATGGATTATAACCATGTACAGTCAGAGAATAATTTGGCCTTTGCTAAAAATCTTAGTGACTGGGGTAAACCTTTGTATTTGATCGTTAATCAGATCGACAAGCATAGGGAACAAGAAATTTCCATTGAGGAATATAAACGTCAACTTGAAAATGCTTTTGAACAATGGGGGATTCATTGTGCGGGAATTCTATTCACCTCTCTCAAAAAGAAAGAGCATCCTCTTAATCATTGGGATCATCTACTCAGCCTTATAACCGAACTGTTGGAACAAAAGGACCAGCTGCTTCAATATAGCTTGTCTCGTTCCATTCATCATACAGCGGATTCTTCTCTAACTGCATTCCGTGAAGATCAGCAGGAGGAAAGAGCAGCTCTCCTTGAAGAACTAGAAGGTACGAATGCTGAGACAGTGACGAATGAACTGAAGTCACTCGAAGAAGAGAAGGAACGACTTGAGGCGTTGCCTCAGCAGTCACGAGCGAGTTTGCGAACTGGCCTAGACACCTTACTTAATAATGCTAATCTAATGCCTGCAGATGTAAGAGAGGCGTCGGGAAGCTATATGGAAAGTGCCAGCCCTACGTTTCGATTAGGGTTATTCTCTACGGCTGCACGGCGGGAGAAGGAACAAAGTAAACGACTGACAGTCTGGCAAGGACTGTTGACCCGAGAGGTTTCCGCTCAGCTTGAATGGTATTTGATTCAGCTGGTACGTGATTGGGCGGAGAATCTCGGGCTGTGGGAGGAGGAAGCGGAGACGACTCTGAAGCATGGATTCCCGGTGGTGAGCCAGGAGTGGCTGGCGGCTGCAGTTAAGCCGGGAACGGGGGATAGCGGCGAGGCGCTGCTCAATTTCTGCCGCACACTTGCGGCTGATATTAAGAGCCAGTTCCGCCGTGCCGCGTTAGCGGTGAGCGATGAGCTGTTAGCGAAGCTGCCGCCGCTCATGGATGAGCAGCGTGCCGTACTCCAGCGCCGCGAACAGGCTCTTGCGCGGCAGGCGCGCGCCGTTGACGTGCTAGCCGCGCTGGACCGCGCGGCAGCTGCCCGCGCGCACGAACTCGCGGCGCTGCTGCCGCCGCGCCGGCCCCTCACCCCCGGCATCCTGCCGGAGGTGAGGGTAACCCCGCGCGGTGCCGCGCAGAGCGCCGCACCGCAGGAGGTCCAGCCGCCGCAAAGCGTCGCGGCTGGAAGTGCCGCCGCCGCAAATTGGGCGGCGGGAACGGCTTCGCCGGCGGGCGGCCGCCGGCGGCTATCGGCAGCCGCTGATGCGCTGGCGGCTGCGGCAGAGCTGCTGCGCCGCGAGCCAGCGATGGCATCGGCGGCGCGGAGTCTGGCCGCACGGGCGGAGGATCTCGCCGGCGGCCGCTTTACCCTCGCGCTGTTCGGTGCGTTCAGCGCGGGTAAGTCCTCCTTCGCCAACGCTTTGCTCGGCGAAGAAGTGCTGCCCGTGTCTCCACATCCCGCCACGGCTGCGGTCAACCGCATATTGGCGCCGGAAGGTGACTTCCGCCATGCCAGCGCGGTTGTCACAATGAAGACCATGGCAGATTTCTGGGATGACATCTGCCATTCCTTCAGTGTGCTGCAGCTAGGCGAACCACAGCAAAACTCATGGACAACAGTTCTAGCAAGCTTGCCTGCAAGGGGAGTTCATCCCTCTGCGTTGCCGCATGCTGGATTTCTAAGGGCAGCAGCGGCTGGCTGGGCAGAAGCTGAGCCCTTGCTGGGAACGGTGCGAACGGTTGATTTAGAAGAATACCGAGGCCTTGTAGCGGAGGAGACCCGAGCCTGTTTTGTGCAAGGGATTGATTTGTATTATGCCTGTCCATTGACCGAAAGCGGAATTGTACTCGTGGATACACCAGGAGCCGACTCATTGCATGCTCGTCATACCGGCGTAACCTTTAATTACATGAAAAAAGCAGACGCGATTTGTTTTGTTACCTATTACAACCACGCCTTTTCAAAAGCAGATCGAGGTCTGCTTGCGCAGCTAGGCCGAATTAAAGATAGCTTTGCACTTGATAAAATGTTCTTTATTATCAACGCTTCTGATCTTGCTTCAGGTGAAGATGAATTGGAAGAGGTACGAGAGCATGTTGCTCAAAATTTACGTGCAGGCGGCTTACGCTCGCCGAGAATTTATGCACTCTCTAGCTTGCTTGCTCTGGAAGGCAAAACCCAGCATGATTATGCACGCTATGAGGCTTCCCGTTTTCATCATTTTGAGCAAGCCTTATCAAGCTTTGCGGGAGATGAACTTCCTCAGCTTTCACTTAACGCAGCTGCAGAGAGCATCGCATCTGTTCGCCGCAGGGCGGAAGAGTGGCAGAATCTCGCTTCCATGGCAGCAAACGAGCGTGAAGCAGGATTAAGAGAAATGCAAGAACGTCGTCAGCTAGCTATGAAGAGACTTTCCCTATTGGAGACTGAAGAACGTCCTAGCAGAGATCTTGTTCATGAAGGTGAGGAACTGATCTATCATGTTTGTCAACGGATTAGCTTCTCCTTCACCAGAAATTTTCAGGAATCTTTCCACCCCTCATTATTACGTGAGGACGCAGGAAATTTAAAAGCTATCTTCGCTGCGTGTGGTGCAGAGCTGATGCGTACCACTAAGCGTGAATTGGAGCAAGAGCTATGGGCGACAACGCTGCGACTAGAAAGTACCGGGCGTAGACTTGTTCATGAAGCGGCTGAAGCGGCTGCTACTGAGCTGTTTTTCTCTACTCAAGAGTTTCATCTGATGGAGAATGAAGAAGCAGCATGGCCTTCTCCTAGTGAGCTGGAATGCCAGCTTCAGTCCGTGGAATGGCCAACCTTATGGGGATATTTCAAATCCCCTCGCTATTTCTTTGAAGGCGCTGGCCGGGAGCAAGTCAAAGGTGCGGCTGAGCCTCTTGTGAAAGAAGCTGTTAATGTTGCGGCGGCACAGCAGAAGAAAAAATTGCTTGCGCATTATGTCGATTGCATAGCCAGAGAATTAAAGGTTGCTGCAGAACGCCTACAAGAAGGGTTAGCGGAGCAAGAGAAAGCGATGTTAGATCTCCTTAAAGGGGGTGAATCCGCAGATCATTGGGGTCAATTAGGTCACCAATTATCTCTCTTGGAACAATCTTTCGTTGATAGATTAGACAAAAATCTTTGAAATTTGTAGGAAATTGTCGAAGAACACTTGCAATCTGGCGTATGATGGATGAAAATAAAGAAGCCTGAAAATATACAATGAAACTGTTTTGTTTTCAGAAATTTATGGAAACGAGATAGTCAATTTGCCGAAAGAGGTTGAAATCGACAATGTGGGGAGCTCCTTTTTCAGCTCAAAGCCGCAAGCTGCTGCTACTGGGCAGTGGGGAACTGGGTAAGGAAGTCATAATCGAAGCTCAACGTCTTGGCGTAGAGACCGTAGCTGTAGACCGTTATAGCGATGCACCAGCGATGGGTGTAGCTCATCGTTCACATGTTATTGATATGCTGGATGCAGAGGCGCTTAAAACGCTTATTCGCTCAGAAAAACCGGATGTTATTGTTCCGGAGATTGAAGCAATCGCTACTCATGCTCTTCAAGAGCTTGAAGAGGAAGGTTTCTTCGTTGTTCCGACCGCACGAGCGGCTCGTCTGACCATGGACAGAGAAGGCATTCGCCGACTTGCTGCTGAAGAACTTGAATTGCCAACAGCGGATTATCGTTTTGCAGATAGTCTGGAAGAACTGCATCAAGCCGTTGCAGAACTAGGCACTCCTTGTGTCATCAAGCCGATTATGAGTTCTTCCGGCAAAGGTCAGAGTGTTTGCAAAAGACCGGAGGATGCGGAAGAATGCTGGAACACTGCTTTGGATGGAGCGAGAGCTAAAGGGACCCGTGTTATCGTAGAGGCATTCGTTACCTTTGAAAGCGAGATTACACTTTTAACGGTGCGGTCCGTGTCTGGCACGATATTTTGTCCACCTATTGGGCATATTCAGAAGGACGGGGATTATGTCGAATCATGGCAGCCTCACTTTATGAAGGCGGAACTTCTGGATGAAGCTCAGTCTATTGCCAAGGCAGTTACCGATCAGCTCGGAGGTTTTGGTATTTTTGGAGTGGAGCTTTTCTTGACGGATCGAGGCGTATTGTTTAGTGAAGTGTCCCCTAGACCTCATGATACGGGGATGGTAACGATGGCAACGCAGGATTTATCTCAATTTGCAGTGCATGTCAGAGCTATTCTTGGTTTTCCAGTCCAGTCAGTACAATTACTGACACCAGGTGCTTCAGCTACGCTGAAGGCTGAAGGAGAAGGACGAGCTTTTGTTGTGACCGGAATTGGTGAAGCTTTGGAACTACCTAGGACTCAGGTTCGGGTGTTTGGTAAACCAGAAGTCCGTCCAGGGCGGCGGATGGCTGTAGCGTTAAGTGCGGCAGAAAATGTGGAAATCGCGCGGACGGTAGCCAAGCAGGCAGCGTCTATGCTAAAAGTGGAGGTAAATGAGGATGAACAGTAGTACCATGGCACCTGTACTGGAAATTCGCAAATGCGGCTTGAATGATCTGGAGAGAGTGACAGCGCTTCTGCGTGAATTCGGCTATCCAACAACGCTTAGCGTGATGAAAGAGAGACTTGAAAGCATGGAGAATAACCATCTTGAGTGCACGCTTGTTGCAGAACTAAACAATGAAGTTGTGGGAATGGTCGGTCTTAGACAAGTTATCTCGTATTACAAACAGACAGATTGTATCACTGAGATTACTGCACTTATCGTATCAGAAGAACTCAGAGGAAACGGACTCGGTAAAAGACTTGTGGCCGCAGCAGAAGAATGGGCACGTGAGCAAGGTTGCTGTCAGCTCTTCTTGAGAAGTGGTAACCGCGTAGAGCGCGCACCGGCACATTCTTTTTATCGTCATCTAGGTTTCGAAAAGACAGCAGGCTATCGCTTTAACAAAGCGTTGTTATAATACTTATAGGTTCCGATCATCCCCATCCCAGCTACGGCGGGATGGTTTTTTTTGCTCAAAATCTATTTAAATAACTTAACCATAGATGGAATAGTTTGAATCATATAGAATGAATTTTATGACAGTTAAATATATCGTGTCCAAAGAGGGATGAGAAATGTACAAGTTAATTCTTGCTGAAGATGAAGAAGATGTAAGGGAAGGGGTCATTAGTCAGATTGATTGGGAGCACTATGGCTTCGAAATTGTAGAACAGGCGGAGAATGGACGAGAGGCAGCGGATGCGATAGATCGTTTGCTCCCGGATGTAGTTGTGACTGATATTCAAATGCCTTTCATGAACGGGCTGCAGCTGGCGGAATGGATTCGCGAGCGGCATCCTAATACCAAGATCATTATTCTGACAGGGTATGATGAATTTGAATATGCACAGAAGGCGATTAAACTGCAAATCGATGAGTATATTTTGAAACCGTTTTCTTCACAGGAGTTGATTGATGTTCTGCTAAAGGTCAGAGCCACTATAGAGGCTGAAATTGCAGAGAAGGAGAATGTTTTTGTACTCAGTGAGCATTATCGGAAAAGTCTGCCTGTGCTGCGTGAGCAGTTTTTATCTTCACTCGTTTCACGCAAGTTACGAATGAATGAAATAGACGAGAAAAGTTCGGAATACGGAATAGATCTACATGGGAAATGGTTCCAAGCCTCGGTAATTAGTGTGGATTATATTCGTCCAGAACGGGAAACAGTTAGCCTTACCGCAGGTAAGCAAATTTCTTTGCGAGATACGGGAGAGAGAAATTTACAGCTCTTCGCTGTGCTGAATATTGCAGAAGAATTATGTAATAAGCATAATTTTGGCAGGGTGTTTATCCATCGTGACGAGGTAGTGCTTCTTTCCATTTGTGATGCAGGAGAAGAAACTGAAATTACGGGGAAAACATTTGAAATTCTAGAAGAAATCCGCCACAATGTGCAGCGGTTTCTTAAGCTAACAGTAACCGCTGGTTCTGGAACGGTTTGTCACTCTCCTGCTATGCTATTTAACTCCTTTGGAGATGCCATGCAAGCGTTAGATTATCGTCTCATTCTTGGCAATAACAGAGTCATTTGGATCGAGGATGTGGAGTCACGTTCGAATACACTCTTGGCCTATGATGAATTGACCCAGCAGTCCTTAATCCGAACGATTAAGATGGGAACCGTACAGGAGCTTAAGGAGGTCGTGGAGGAGTTATTTGGC
The DNA here is from genome assembly GCF_976954365.1 of Paenibacillus sp. Marseille-Q9583. Taxonomy (NCBI): domain Bacteria; kingdom Bacillati; phylum Bacillota; class Bacilli; order Caryophanales; family Paenibacillaceae; genus Paenibacillus; species Paenibacillus sp. Marseille-Q9583. The sequence goes on along the minus strand of NZ_CDRJTB010000035.1, from coordinate 28,090 downwards.
GGATTGAATGCTGAGCAGGTATCTACTCAGGATTATCAGATTTTTTTGCTGGAGATTATTACATCCATCCTGCGTGTAGCCAAAGAGTCCGGTAGTGATGCTGCTAAGTTCGTTGGATCTGGCATTTCCTCATTAACTGAGATGAATAAATTCAATAGCATGAGTGAAGCCAAGCAATGGATTATTACGATCTGCAGCCGACTAATGGACTCTATTGCCTTAGAACGCCAATCTAGCTATAAGCTGCTCATTGATGAAGCTAAAGATTACATCCGTAGCCATTATGAGGAATCGGATATTTCTATCGGAAAGGTCTGTCAGCATTTACATATCAGTACGGGCTATTTTAGCAGTATTTTTAAGAAGGAAATGAAGATGACTTTCGTTAGTTATCTCTTGCAAATCCGATTAGAGGCAGCAAAGGAACTTTTACGCTCCACGGAACTGAAGGCTTTTGAAATTGCCGAGAAAATTGGCTTTGCTGATCCTAACTATTTCAGCTTTTGCTTCCGTAAAAAATATGGTCAGTCTCCCAAAGAGTATAAAAATAGCTCCAGAGGAGGGTAGTTATGCGGCAAGAAAAGCCCTATTTTTTTCGACTGCGGCCGCAGCATCCAACAGGGGGGAAACGTCGGTTGTCCTCTAAGCTGCGTAGTATTCAAGTAACGATTACGCTCACTTTTACATCCGTTGCCGTTCTTGTAGCCGTCGTTGTCAGCCTTATGCTGTATAACAAGTTCGCGAAGACAGCAGAAGAGAATGCCAATATGAATATGCAGCAGATTATTGAGCAAGTGAATTACAATTTGGGACTTTATGTTAAAGGAATGCGAAATATTTTTGAAACCGCAGAAGATCAAATTACGAATAGCCCCTCCGTGGACTCCGCTTTACTGATGGAAAGAATGGCTATGTTAATGGGAAGTAGAGAGGATCTGGTTTCTGCAGCAGTTTTTACACCACAGGGGAAATACGTCGTGGGTACAGCAGGACAGAAACTTCGCAGCAACACACAGTTAGAAACCCAGAGTTGGTTTACTACGGCAAAAAAAACATCTGAGATCTCTTACTCAGCGCCCCATATTCAGAACTTGTTTAAAGGTCAATATATATGGGTCGTGTCCATCAGTAAACTCATTCAATATCAGGAGAAGGGTGAACTAAAAACGGGTATCCTCCTGATGGATTTTAATTTTCGCACCATAGATGAGCTGAGCAAGCAGGTTAAGCTTGGTAAAAGAGGATACGCTTACATCCTCGATCAATTAGGCAACATTGTGTATCATCCGCAGCAGCAGCTTATTTATGCTGGCTTAAAGTATGAAAATGTGGAGCCGGTACTGGAATATGCTTATCGTAGCTATTTGGATGAGTCTACAGGTGAAAAACGATTTATAACAGTACGTACGTTAGAACAGACCGGGTGGAAAATAGTAGGTGTTGCTTATTATGACGAGATCGTGACCACTAAGCGTGATCTGAACACCTTTTTATCCTGGTTCTTAGCGGTAGTTATTTTATGTGTAATTATCGTATCTGTCTTTTTGTCTGCGCGAATTGCCCGCCCGATCCGTAAGCTGGAACGGACACTTCAGCAGGTAGGAGAAGGGGATCTTAATACTCGAATCGATGTGAGTGGCGCCTATGAGGTAGAACAGTTGTCTAAACGCTTTAACCTCATGCTACAGCGTATTCGTCAATTGATGGATCAAATTATTTATGAACAAGAGACGAAACGTAAGGGTGAGCTTGAAGTTCTGCAATCCCAGATTAATCCACACTTTTTGTACAATACTTTGAACTCTGTGATCCGGCTTGCTGAGCGTGGTAAGACGGAGGAGGTCGTTACAATGATTCAATCTTTATCTAAGTTTTTCCGAATTAGTCTAAGCAAAGGGAATAATATGATTACCGTGCAGGAAGAGCTTGATCATATTCGTCATTATCTCGTCATTCAGAGCTTTCGTTTTAAAAATAAATTCCGCTACGAGATCATTGCACAAGATGAAGTATTGCAGTGTCAGACGATTAAGCTGATTTTGCAGCCGATTGTAGAGAATGCCTTGTATCACGGAATAGAAATGATGCCTGATGAAGGCTTTATCTCTATCCAAGCAGAACTGAAGGACAATCTTGTCATTATAAGGATTAGTGATAATGGATTAGGAATGTCCAAGGAGACTATGAAGGTTATTTTGACAGGCGGCAGTAAGAGTATGAGTGGTTCGGGGGTAGGCGTAAGAAATGTGAACGAGCGTATTGAGTTGTACTATGGCCGTGAATATGGACTTTCTTTTGAAAGTGAAATTGAAGAAGGCACTACGGTTACCCTTATCTTCCCGGCACTAGCAAAAGGCGAAGGCAATGAAGGGCTTAAGGAGGATGAGACATCGTCATGAAAACCTTTCGTTTTTGGCTAACCTTGTTAATGTGTGCGGTGTTATGGACTACAGTTACCTCTTGTTTTAATTCAGCGCCCAATTACATCAATACAAATAAGACCCGTAATATTCATCTTATTGTGAAAATGAACAGGGGCGATTACTGGAATACGGTTAAATTGGGAGCAGAAGCTGCAGCGCAGGAATTCAACGTCAAACTAACCTTCAAAGCTCCGGACTCCGAGAGTGACATCACAGAACAGGTGAAAATGGTGCAGGACTCCATAAAAGAAAAAGCAGACGTGATTATTTTAGCTGCAAGTAGTTACATGGGGCTTGCTCAGGTTGTAGATCAGGCGGCTTATTCCAAAATTCCTGTCATATCCGTAGATGCGGAAGTGGGTTCAGCAAGAGTAAGGACATATATTGGCTCGAACGGCTATGAAGCGGGTCAAAAATCTGCTGAACGATTGATCAAGCTGTTAAAAGGATACGGAGAGGTTGGTATTATTAACTTCACCAATTCAACGCAGAGTGAGAAGCTGGATTCTTCTAACGGCATTGAGTATGGTGCAAGAGACGCGGAGGAGCGGGAAAAGGGGTTTTTAAATTACACTGCACGTTATCCGAATATACAAGTGGTTGAGATTTCATACACGACCTCCAGTATTAAGGATGCAGAAGATCTTACACAACTGATGCTGCTGAAGCATCCGAATCTTCGGGGAATCGCGAGCCTGAATGAGACTGCTTCACAAGGTGCAGCAATGGCTATCCAAAGTCGGGGGCTGCAAAATATTAAAATGGTTGCTTTTGATAGCTCTCCTTCCATGATGGAATTGCTGCAGGACGGTACTGTTCAAGCAACAGTGATCCAAAATCCTTTTAGCAACGGATATTTGGCTGTAAAACATGCCGTTGAAGTGATCGAAGGAATCGATGTACCAGAACGCGTCGATACAGGAACAAAGCTAATTGATTTGGACAATATGCTGTGGCCAGAGAATCAAAAGCTGTTATTTCCGTTTGTTAGATAGAAGCTGATTTAAAATAGGCACCGAAGGCGTTTATGCGTATACGTTTCGTGAAACGGATACCATCCTTGAATGGGGCGGTATTCGTTTTTTATTTTAGAATATAAGGAATTATAAATTTTTAATGAAAATCATCCTTATATTTCTTCTTGGGTTCATTAGAATTTTTATAGTAATGAGTAGGATTTTATATTCGCAAGCGTTTTCAGGTGAGTCATAATATGGATGTACCCGAGACGATCAGGGGCAAACAAAAAAAGAAGTATAAATAGGAGGTCAATGAATAATGAAAAAAATCACTTCCGTTCTATTAGCTAGTGCTTTGCTGGGTGCTGCTCTGACAGGCTGTGGTGGCAACAACAAAACTACAGATAGTGCTACAGACAAGGCAACTAACGCTCCAAAGACTGAGAACTCGGGCACTACAACAGAAACACCTAAAGTTGGGGTCGCCATTTACAAATTTGACGATACTTTTATGACAGGTGTTCGTAACGCTATCGATAGTGCTGCTAAAGGCATCGCTACAGTAGATATCGTAGATAGCCAAAATTCACAACCAACACAAAATGACAAGGTTGACTTATTCATCACTAAAAAATATAACGGGATGCTGATTAACCCAGTTGACCGTACAGCTGCTGGCGTCATTATCGAAAAAGCAAAAACAGCAAACATTCCAGTGGTATTCCTTAACCGCGAACCGCTTCCTGAAGATATGAAGAAATGGGATAAAGTTTATTATGTAGGTGCGAAAGCAGAAGAGTCCGGTACAATGTCCGGCCAACTGATTGTTGACTACTGGAAAGCACATCCTGAAGCGGATAAGAACGGCGACGGTGTACTCCAATATGTAATGCTGAAAGGTGAACCAGGTCACCAAGATGCTGAGCTTCGTACTACTTACTCTATTCAAGCTATCGAAGATGCCGGAATCAAGGTAGAGAAGCTGGCTGAAGATACAGCAATGTGGGATCGCGTTAAAGGACAAGAAAAAATGGCTGCATTCCTTGGCTCCCACGGCGACAAAATTGAAGCTGTTCTTGCTAACAACGATGATATGGCCCTCGGTGCAATTGAAGCTCTGAAAGCTTCAGGCTACTTTACGGGTGACAAATTCATGCCGGTAGTAGGTGTGGATGCAACTGCTCCTGCGATTCAAGCGCTGGAAGATGGAACAATGCTTGGAACGGTGCTAAATGATGCGAATAACCAAGGTAAGGCTGCTATCACAGTTGCCGCTCTGCTTGCTAAAGGCGAAACGCCTACGAAAGATAATGTAGGTTTTGATATCACTGATAACCAATACGTATGGATTTCCTACAAAAAGATTACGAAAGACAACATAGCTGACGCTAAGTAATTAACCTCGGCTACAGAGTTACTCATGATCATATGACAGCACGGGGAGCGGATAACCGCTCCTCGGTATTTCTTTTAGGCAGGGAACAGGATGGAACCGCTGTGCCTCTCATAAAAAAGAAAAAAAGCGTAGGGGGCGTAACAACATGGAAAAAGCTGAGTTTTTGCTGGAAATGAACAACATTACTAAAGAATTCCCCGGCGTCAAAGCGCTGGATGATGTTAGTTTAAAGGTGAGACCGGGTTCGGTGCATGCCCTTATGGGCGAGAATGGTGCAGGTAAGTCCACACTTATGAAATGTCTTTTTGGTATTTATTCACCGGATGCCGGTGAGATCTTTTTGGATGGCGAGAAGGCTTCCATCAGCAGTTCAAATGATGCTTTAAAAAGTGGTATTTCGATGATTCACCAGGAGCTGCATCCCGTGCCGTTCCGAAGTGTTATGGAGAATATCTGGCTAGGACGTTTTCCAACGAAGGGAATCGGACCGATTCAGTTTATTGACCATAAGAAAATGTTCACTGACACGGAAAATTTGTTTAAAGATCTGGATATCGATCTAAATCCCGAAACATTAGTGGGTAAGCTTTCCGTATCCAAAATCCAATCCATTGAAATTGCGAAGGCTGTCTCTTTTCACTCCCGAGTTATTGTAATGGATGAACCCACTTCTTCCCTAACCAGTGTGGAGGTGGAACATTTATTCCGGATCATACGGGATCTCAGAAGTAGAGGCGTAGCTATTATCTATATATCTCACAAAATGGAAGAGATTCTTGCAATCTCTGACGAAGTGACCATTATGCGTGACGGTAAAAAAATCGGAACTTGGCCAGCGGCGGAACTAACTACAGATCTTATCATTTCCAAAATGGTGGGCCGCGAATTGACCAGCCGTTTCCCTGAACGCTTCAACGTACCTGGTGAAGTATACATGAAAGTGGAAGGCTTAACCTCTCCGGAGGAAAGATCTTTTAAAGATGTGTCTTTCGAATTAAGACGTGGAGAGGTCCTTGGTATTGGGGGTCTGGTAGGTGCCCAGAGAACTGAGGTAATAGAGGCGTTGTTCGGTCTGCGAGCCTTGAAATCCGGAACGATCTCTATTAAAGGCAAGGACGTTACTATTAATTCTCCGAAAGATGCTAAGAAACATGGAATGGCTTTGCTTACCGAAGAGCGTCGTGTAACAGGCATATTTCCAGTCTTGTCTGTTCATGAGAATGGTGCGATTGCTAATCTACATCGTTATCAAAAACCGTACCTCCTGCTGAATAGCAAGAAGAAAAAAGTTGAAGTAGATAAAATGATTGAAAAATTACGAACTAAAACACCTACAACCAAAACGCTAATCATGAATCTTTCTGGTGGTAATCAGCAAAAGGTCTTGCTTGCTAGGTGGCTGCTTACTGAGCCCGAAATCCTGCTTCTGGACGAGCCGACCCGTGGTATCGACGTAGGGGCAAAATTCGAGATTTACTCCATAATTGCCGACTTGGCCCAGCAAGGGAAGAGTATCATTATGATCTCCTCTGAAATGCCGGAGCTGCTCGGAATGTCTGACCGTGTAATGGTCATGTCGGAAGGACGGCTTACAGGAATATTAGAAGGCGAGCAAGCTACGGAAACGGAAGTTATGCGTCTCGCTGCACAGCATTAAGGAGTACGGATAGGAGAATATGTTTGCGTAATTTTAAGGGGGATCACTACTAATGAACGTTAAAAAAGCTCAATCCTTTGTGACTCAAAACGCAATTTACATTGTGCTGGTACTGCTGATTATGGGGATCATCATATACGATCCAAACTTTATGTCCATCAACACCCTGCGTGACGTACTGATTCAGTCGTCTACACGCGTTATCATCGCACTTGGGGTTGCCTTTATCCTTATTACGGCAGGTACTGACTTGTCCGCTGGACGGGTGGTTGGTTTTACGGCAGTTATCTCCGCTTCGATGCTGCAAATCCCAGACTATTCCCGTCGTTTTTTTCCAGATCTTCCGCAAGTGGAAGTAATCCTTCCTATAGCAATTGCTATCATTGCTGGTCTTCTCTGTGGACTTATAAATGGTATTGTCGTTTCCAAGCTTCACGTTCCGCCATTTATCGCTACCCTAGGTACAATGCTCATCGTGTACGGGCTGAACTCCTTGTACTTTGATATGGACCCGAACCAATCCCAGCCAATCGGCGGTCTGCGTCCTGATTTCACCAAGATCGGCTCGGGCTTCATCGGGAGCGGCCAATATTCAATCCCCTATATCGTGCTGATAGCCCTGGCGGTCGCCGCCATTGTGTGGGTGGTATTCAATAAAACCAAGCTGGGTAAGAACATGTATGCGATTGGCGGAAATATGCAGGCAGCTAAAGTATCCGGTATCGATGTTTCCAAGAACCTGATTTATATCTATGCTATTGCTGGTGCTCTTTATGGTCTGGCTGGTGTTCTGGAAGCTGCTAGAACAGGTGGAGCAACTAATAACTACGGTAACATGTATGAGCTTGATGCCATTGCAGCTTGTGTAGTTGGTGGTGTATCTACAACCGGGGGTATCGGTACTGTGCCGGGTGTTCTAGTGGGGGTTATCATCTTTACTCTCATTAACTACGGTCTGACCTTTATCGGCATCAGCCCGTACTATCAATTGATTATCAAAGGTTTGATTATTATAGCCGCAGTCGCATTTGATATGCGGAAGTACTCTTCGAAGAAGTAGCAATGTAGTGATCGTTTGATGATCGCGTAGTGCTTAGGGGTTAACTCCGGGGAATATTGGGCTTACGATCGCTGTTGTTCTCAGATTCCTAGATTGATACCGCGTTAGCGGTTAGAATCTGAGAACAAAGGCGACCACTTCGTTTCTACAGCTCCAAAATCCCCCTCCGTTATCATTATCACCTCGCTGGGGTAGGGCAGAAGAAGCGTTTGCTAGTTATCGCAAACGCTTTTTGGCATGTCTGTTTCGATGGCTTCGCTTCGAAAAAATGACAGGTGAAAACAAACAACTTACACTGTCACAAATAAAACTGCAACAATCAAAACTGCCGTAACTACACTGCTATAACTAACATCGTCGCAACCAACATCACTATATCCAATACCGCTACTACAACATCGTGCGAACCCCATCGCATTCTGCGAACGGCAACTCAAACCTGACTTTGCTCTTAGCTGAGTCCAACATATATTACATGCAGACACTTCACTCGTTTTTGTTTGAAATGTGGCAAATGAACGTTATAAATCCCGTAGAAGCGGCTGAATTGAGTTATTTGAAGCGGATGCATGAAGAAAGAAGGGTATAAATGCCCCAGAAATAGTCAAAACGAGCCATTATAGAGGAATAAAGGGTATAAATACCCCAGAAATAGCCGAAATGAGTGATTTTAGAAGAATAAAGGGTATAAATACCCCAGAATTAACCGATAGGAGCTACGTGAAGGATTTTAAGAGGTATCACAGTCTTGGATTCGTGGTGAGACTGAATTGACGAAAAACGTTAATAGCAGCTGAAAGAACGGCATGATAGCGTGCAGGCGGTAGCATTCGTTCTTCTCTCTATACTTTAATGCGTGTGTGGTCCAAATCAATAAATTTGGAGACAACAGCGATAGGAGCAACGTTTCGTTCGCGGAGCAAACGCCCAGCACAAACCGTCATCCTCAATCATACTCCCTTTTTAATCAACGGCTCCTACGTTACTCCACACCCCGATCCATCTTCAAGCGAATCCGACAAATCCTAGGAGTCACACGAATCCCCGCACGGTCACATCCCCGTCACCTACCAAGTCACCAGTCTTGCCCCGCCCAATACCTCACCGTGCAACCAGTATCGACACACCTAACACGCTTAATGCGTTTTCACCTTCCTCCCACACCTCAAAGATCAAAATCACATAAACCAACATTCTCCCATATTCTATAGGCAAATGCCTTTGTTAAAGGGGAGCGACTGGATGTTAAGGATTAGATTGAATGAGCTGGGGAAAGGGAATGACAATGGTCCATTGCAAGCGGATGTATGGAGATGGGACGGTATTGGCTGGAACGAATATATTACGCAGCAAGAAGAAGATTTCATACGCACAGAAGAGGAACTATTCGTTACGATCCCGGCAGAGGCGGGATTTTATCGTGTAGACTACTCTAATAAGCCTTATGAGACGCCATATGTATTACCGGAGTGGGTTGACGACGAATTAAGGAATACTGGGCTACATCCGGCGCCTTTTAATCTTAAAGAGGGTATGCTCTGGGGATATATTAACGACGAAGGTCGTGCTCAGATTGAACCTAGATACGAATATGCTGAGGATTTTCAGAAGAACGGGCTAGCCATTGTGCAACGAAAAAACAGTAGCGGACTGATCGATAGCTCAGGAAGGGAGCGGGTGAAGCCCATTTACTCGTTCATTGCCCCTTTTTCGGAAGGACGCGCAGTAGTATCAGATGCGAAAGGGTACACATTTATCGATGAAAAAGGTAAAGAGGTGACTCCAGCCCGTTATGATTATCTAAACTCATTGCATGAGGGACTTGCATTATTTTCGAAACAAAATACAACTGGTGGTCCATCACTATATGGGTATGTAGATGCGCAAGGCAAAGAGGTTTTGCCTGCAATTTATGTGGACGCCAATGATTTCATGAATGGTGTGGCTTTGGTCAAGATTAAAGAGGGAGAGTACGCACTCATCGATCCTGAAGGGAAGATTCTCTATACGTACAATCATCCATTCGTAGGGAGTCCGGGTGATGGGCTGCTATCCTATCAAGCGACTGAGAACGGTAAGTACGGCTATTTAAACACGGATGGAACAGTAGCTATTCAGCCACAATTCACTTCTGCCTTACCTTTCTCGGAGGGGCGTGCAGTGGTGAATACCGCTGAGAACTATGGCAACGCCTACGGGCTGATTGATAAACAAGGAAAAATGATCATCCCCGCGAAATATTATGAAGTCCTGCAGCTTGGTGAAGGAAGAGCAGCTATAGGAACACCAATATTCCCTAGTCAACCTTATCGAGGCTCACGTTACATTATCGCTGATGCAGAGACAGGAGCGATTCTGAGCAATCATACGTTGCTTGGTGTGAATAATTATCAGGACGGACTGGCATCTGTATATGATGCTAAGGAGACTTTTTTTATAGATCGAACTGGAAAAAGAGCAGCTCAGCCTCCAGTTATTCAAGGGACGGGAACACTTACCCTCAGTGGACGCCTAATTAGAGCAGATATAGATCAACGTACAGCTTATTATGATCGTCAAGGGAAGCAGATCTGGAGGCAAAATGGAGTCATCCCACTGAGACCTCCGTATTCCGTAGTCGAGAAGAAGTACAAACCGAACAGGGATTATCTGGTTTACTATCCGGTTGTTGAGGGAATTGCAAGTGCGGAAGTTTCTAGAGAGGTTAATGATAAATTACGGAAGCTTTCGCTAGTCGAAGACCCAGGTAGTAATGGAGCAACACAGGATTTCAGTTATAATGGTGATTTTTCAGTGTCCTTTTTCCGCAAAAACCTTCTAGTGCTGGAGTTAACGGGTTACCGTTATCCTTTTGGAGCAGCCCACGGCATGCCTACCAAAATCTATACACATACTAATGTACGTAACGGAAGGTTCTATAAGCTAGGTGATTTGTTTAAGCCAGGAAGTAGATATGTGGAGAAGCTCAGTAAAATCGTAGGTAAGCAGATTGAAAACGATCCTGAGTACTCCTATGTTTTTCCGGGTACGTATAAAGGAATTACCTCAGATCAGCCTTTCTTTGTAGATAATGAAGCGTTATATCTTTATTTCGCACCTTATGAGATTGCTCCATATTCTGCGGGTTTTCCTACTTTCCGTATTCCTTATGCAGAAATTATGGGACTTATCTCCACTGAGGGAGAATTTTGGCAGTCGTTTCACTAGTTACTTATTATCTATTAGCATACAGAAGTTGCTATTCTCTCGAGAATGGCGACTTTTTTTGCTTTTTAACGCCAATATCGAATGCATTCTTACTCAGAAAACTTACAATCAAGACTAGTAAATGTTAAAAATTAGAAGAGCACAGCTGATAGATTTATGCTACAATGACTGAGGAACAAATTACAACTTTGTAACATTTGTAGCTGGTCACTCTAAGCAGGAACATATATTACACACAAGAAAGAGGAGATGGCAGAATGAAGAACAAGAGATTAAGAGCAATTATTGGTGGTAGTGTAGCAGCTGTTATGGCACTTAGTATTTCTCTTCCACTCGAAGCGAATGCGGCCTCAACTGAAGTAACAGTAATTAAATCAGGTACTAGCTATGAGCAAGTTTTACAATATTTAAAACAAGCTAACCTCCAGGGATTCCCTATTTTTAATAGCACAATCGTGGTGTCCAAGCCTCAAACAGGAACGGTTCCAAATAAAGATACATCTACCGGAACTCCGGTTACTAAGCCTTCGGATACAACGACTGTAACTAAGCCTGTAACTAAGCCTTCGGATACGACTACTGTAACTAAACCTGTAACAAAACCTACAGAAACTACACCTACTACAGGTGCTGCAAGCAATAAAGGAACTTATGTTCAACAGATCGTAACGCTGGTAAATAAAGAGCGTGCAGCAGCTGGTTTGAAGCCTGTTGCTGGACTAGACAGCCTTCATAAAGTAGCAGCTACAAAAGCTACGGATATGCGTACTAATAACTATTTTTCACATACTTCACCTACGTATGGTTCACCATTCGATATGATGAAATCCTTTGGTATCACTTATAACGCTGCAGGCGAGAACATCGCTATGGGTCAAAAAACACCAGAAGAAGTAATGAAAGCATGGATGAATAGTCCTGGTCACAAAGCTAATATTTTGAATGCTAATTTCAATTATATCGGTGTAGGGTATGACAATAACTACTGGGTTCAAGAATTTATTGGTAAATAATTGAAAAAAACGTTGCTGGAATCAAACGTTCTCCGATGAAAATCGGGGAACGTTTTTTTTGTACCCAAACTTTAATCGCTAAATTTTTTTGAGAATTTTCGTATTCAGATTCGGGTTAAATAAGCGGAGTAGCTGGATTTTTTTCTATTGTAGACATTTGCAAAACCGGTATGGAAGATTTATGTTTATGTACATAGTTAAGATCTTTGTAAAATGTGGAACAATACATAATAGAACGGCACACGGAGGGATAGCTTTGAATGATTCAAAGTGGACATGGCGCACGGTCAGCCTGATTTCCATAGTAACAACAATAATTCTAATTGTAGGTTTAGTTTGTGCGGTCAGAGACATCATCTATCCGGTTGGAGAAGCGTCAGGGACCAACTTACCTCAGCAAACAGCCGCTCCAGCGACGGAGACGGTTAAGAAGCTCAAAGTTGTTGCTCTCGGAGATTCGCTAGCCAAGGGAACTGGTGATAACACCGGAGAAGGATTTGTTAAGCGTACGGTTAGTGGTTTATCCGCTAAAGGTGTCGAAGTTGATTTACTAGGTAATATGGGAATTAATGGTTTAACAACTGCAGGACTGCAAAGCAAGCTGGATGAAGATGGTGTAGATTACGCGCTGCATATGGCGAATGTCATTCTGCTCTCGATCGGAGGGAATGATTTATTCAAGGACTCCAATATTTTGCAGAATAGTGGCGCACTTCAAAGTGAATCCACGACTGATCAAGAGCTGACTCCAGAGTCTTTGCTTGCAGCCCTTCCGGAAGCAGTAGAAAGATTAGGTAAGATTCTGGAGAAAATCACGGAAATCAATCCAAACGCTCAAATTTATTATATGGGGTTATACAATCCCTTTGGTGATATACCAGATCTACTTGTACCAGGTAATCAGGCGGTTGCGAAGTGGAATAATGCGGCAATGGATATTATTAATAAGCACAGCAATATGACATTGGTTCCAACCTTCGACTTGTTTAACAAGCATTTGGACAAATACTTATCAACGGATCATTTTCATCCGAATGGGGATGGCTATCAACGAATTGGAGAGCGATTCATTCAGGCTATACACTAGAACAGAAGTGAGAGCCAGCTTTCTAAGAAAGATGATTGGTATTAGATAAAATATCCTTTGAGCAAGTACTAGCCGAGGAAATGACAGTAACAAGGAGCTAAGGAGAATATGACAAAAGCGAACAGTGGAGATTCCAGCCCGGTCGTCTTGTCTGTAGACGGGGTACGGAAAAAAATAGGGCGAAAGTGGATTATAGATGATGTTACGTTTGATGTGAGAGAAGGAGAAATTTTTGGCTTCCTCGGACCCAATGGAGCTGGGAAGACAACTACGATTAGAATGCTTGTCGATTTGATTCGTCCAAGCGAGGGCAAGATTACGGTATGTGGTTACAATGTGAACCGAAATCCGGAAAAAGCGTTGCAATTTGTCGGCTCTATCGTTGAGAATCCTGAGGTATATACCTATTTGACGGGATGGGAGAATTTACAGCATTTTGCCCGAATGCAGCCAGGTATAGATAATGAACGTATTAGTGAAGTCGTAGATATCGTTCGGTTGGATCAACGAATCCATGATAAGGTAAGTACATATTCGCTTGGGATGAGACAACGACTTGGTATAGCGCAGGCTCTTCTGGGACGTCCGCGTCTGCTTATTCTGGACGAGCCTACAAATGGCTTAGATCCAAAGGGAATTAAGGAGCTGCGAGAATTTATACGCAAACTAGCAGATGAGGGTTTAGCGGTATTTGTATCGAGTCATTTACTTAGTGAAATCCAGCTTCTCTGCGACCGTGTTGCGATTATTAGTAAAGGGCGAGTACTTGCAGTGGGTGCGGTAGATGAGCTGATCGCTCGAAATTCTCCGTATGTACTTTGGGAGCTGGAGCCTTTTGCTGAAGCTAAGGGATTACTGGCTGATCGCCCAGATATTCAGATTCAGAATCTGGAAGACGTTACCTTGGATGATTCAATAATTGCAGGTATGGGCCCGAATTCTTTAATCACAATTATGGAGCAGGATTTGATCCCCGAGATCGTGGCTGTTATGGTGACTGCTGAAATCGAAGTTAGGGCTGTGCATAAAATCAATCCGACACTGGAACAGCTATTCTTGAAACTAACGGAGGGTGAGAACGTTGAATAATATGCTTCCGCTAATCCGTAATGAATGTTTAAAAATCATAAAAAAGAAACGGTTTTATGTTATACTGCTGATTCTGATTGTACTGGTGCCTATGTTCACCTACGCTCAAATGCGCTCAGCTGAGCGTAGCCGAGAGAAATTCAACTCCGATTGGCGCCTGGAGATCCAGCAGCAGATCATTGATAATCAAAATTCTTTGGGTAGCGACCGAATTCCAGAGGAATGGAAGACTTATCGGCGAATATTTGTACAGCAGCTTCAGTACTACCTTCACCATGATGTGAATCCGAACGAGCCAAGTGGCGTTACCTTTACCCGTGAGTTTATGGATAATTCCGTTACTTTATTTATTCCGCTGCTCATTATGGCGGTAGCCTCGGATTTAGTTTCTGCGGAGCGAACTACAGGGACAATCAAAATGCTGCTGACAAGGCCAGTTAAGCGTTGGAAAGTTTTGTTTAGCAAATTGGCGGCACTGCTTATGTTTGTCTCGCTTATTGTACTCTCCACATTTTTGATCAGCTACCTTATCTCTGGTCTTGCTTTTGGATATAAGGGCTTTAATATCCCTGTCTTTACAGGCTTTAAGATCAGTGGAGACTCGGTGGATATGTCTACTGTGCATGCAGTACCACAGTGGAAATATATGCTTATGCAAGGTGGATTGGTCTGGTTCGTAAGTGTCGTAGTTGCCCTGCTTGCTTTTATGATCTCTGTACTTGTAAGGAGCACTGCTGCTAGTATAGTGGTCATGATGGCAGCGCTGATCGCTGGAAATATTCTGACTAATATGGCTTCAGCCTGGACAACAGCGAAATATTTATTTATGGTAAATCTTGGACTGACCGGTTATTTGTCAGGAACTCCCGCACCCATAGAGGGGATGTCCTTGTCATTTTCCATGGCTGTACTGGCTGTATGGGGGGCTGCTTCGGTGATCATTTCATTCGCCGTCTTTACGAAAAGGGATATTTTGAATTAGAATGTACAAAGTGACGAAAACGTTTGTTTGCATTTCTAGAGATATAAGAAAGTATAAGTTTTGCACTTATACTGTATGTCTTATATTTCTCGCTTAAAGGCTTACCGTCTTTATAAGGACGCCGAAGGCGTTAATGCTTGAGTATAGAGAAAAGAAGGAGGAGCATGAATGCTCGAACAGATCGATATGTTTGCTGAAGTTTCTAATAACGGCGAGAATAGCCGTACTGGATACGATGCTGACGACATTCAAGTGCTCGAAGGTCTGGTTGCAGTACGCAAACGACCTGGCATGTATATCGGCAGTACAAGTTCTTCGGGACTACATCATCTAGTATGGGAAATTGTAGATAATGCTGTGGATGAGCATTTAGCCAAGTATTGTACGAAGATTGACTTACTACTTCGCAAAGATGGCTCAGTAACGGTGACGGACAATGGTCGTGGGATTCCAACTGGAATGCATAAGACAGGAGTGCCAACGCCCCAAGTTGTATTTACAATTTTGCATGCAGGCGGTAAATTCGGTGGATCTGGTTACAAGAAATCAGGCGGTTTGCATGGCGTAGGGGCTTCAGTAACGAATGCTTTGTCTGAATGGCTTGAAGTAGAGATTTATCGTGAAGGCAAAATTCATCGTCAACGTTTTGAATATTGGGTGGACAAGAAGGGGAAAGAGCATGTTGGCGAACCAGTAACGGGCCTTGAAGTTCTGGGCAACACCAACAAAACCGGTTCGAAAATTACTTTTAAACCGGATATTCGCGTCTTTCCAAATGGAATTGCCCTGAATTATGATACGCTGGCAGAGCGAGTACAGGAGATTGCCTTTCTGAATTCCGGTCTGCGTATTACGCTGCATGATGAGCGGAGCAATCGTCAGGACGAGTTCTTTTACGAGGGTGGAGCAAGCCAATTCGTACAGTTCCTGAATGAGGGCAAGGATGTTCTACATGATGTTATTCACTTCAGCGCTGAAAAGGACGATATCGAAGTGGAAGTAGCCCTTCAGTACAATGGAGGCTATACAGAAACCTTGGCTTCCTTCGTTAACTCCATTCCTACTCGTAGCGGCGGTACTCATGAGACAGGCTTTAAGACCGCGTATACTCGTGTGTTGAATGATTATGCCCGACGTACACAGTTGCTTAAAGAAAAGGATAAGAATTTAGAAGGAAATGATTTGCGCGAAGGTATGATGGCTGTCATTAGTGTCAAAATGTCCGAGGTTGAATTTGTTGGACAGACGAAGGATCAGCTAGGTAGTGCTTCTGCTCGTAGTGCAGTAGACTATATCGTATCTGAGAATATGGCTCGTTTCCTGGAAGAAAACCCACAGGTAGCACAGAGCCTTCTGAAAAAATCAATTCAGGCCTCGAAGGCTCGGGAAGCGGCTCGCAAAGCCCGCGATGAAATCCGTACAGGTAAGAAACGTAGCGAGAGCTCGAATCTTGGCGGAAAATTATCACCTGCGCAGTCTAAGGACGTTACACGAACTGAGCTGTTTATCGTAGAAGGTGATTCAGCTGGTGGCTCAGCGAAGCAAGGCCGTGATTCAAAGATTCAGGCGATCTTGCCGCTAAAAGGGAAACCGATGAATCCGGAAAAAGCCAAGCTGCTGGATATCCTGAAGAACGATGAATATAAAGCGATCATTTCCACGATTGGTGCAGGAATTGGTCCGGATTTTACCGTCGAAGACAGCAATTATTCCAAAATTATCATTATGACCGATGCGGATACAGATGGAGCGCATATTCAGGTGCTGCTGCTGACATTTTTCTATCGTTATATGAAGCCGTTAATAGATGCCGGAAAGGTTTTTATTGCTCAGCCTCCGCTTTATAAGCTGACCCGCAAAACGGGCAAGCTGGAGACCGTAAGGTATGCATGGAGTGATGAAGAACTGCAAAATTACTTAAAGGAATTCGGCAAAAACTTCGAGCTTCAGCGTTATAAAGGATTGGGTGAGATGAACCCTGATCAGCTGTGGGAAACAACGATGAATCCAGAATCGCGTACACTGCTTCAGGTGCAGATTGAGGATGCTGCTAAGGCTGAGCGTCGCGTTTCTACACTGATGGGTGATAAAGTCGATCCGCGTAAACGTTGGATTGTTGAGAATGTCGATTTCACTGAAATTGTAGAGTAGTTGCAGTTAGTAGTGCTGCAAGTGACGATAATCCCGATTTTCAAAAAGCTTGGTGATTCTTGGAACGTTGGGGACTTTTGGAACTGTAGGAGCGATAGCGCCCGCCTTTGTCTCCGGATTTTATCCGCATTAGCGGTATAATCAAAGAAATCTGGAGACAACAGCGGCCGGAAGTCCAAAAATCCCTGGAGTGTTCATGAGAATTACCACACTATTTTAAAACGGGCAGTTTGAGGAACAGAAGGTGAGCCAAGTGAGTAGTTTATCAGAACAATTTTTGCCGGCTTTTCTGGAAGAGGTCGTCGGTGACCGCTTTGGTCGGTATTCCAAATATATTATTCAGGACCGGGCGATTCCCGATGTCCGCGATGGACTTAAGCCTGTACAACGCCGTATTCTTTATGCGATGTACGATTCTGGCAACACGCCTGACAAGCCGTACCGCAAGTCAGCCAAAACCGTCGGGGATGTAATGGGTAATTACCATCCACATGGTGACTCCTCGATTTACGACGGTATGGTTCGTATGGCACAGCCATGGAAGATGGGGCATGTTCTTGTTGACGGTCATGGCAACTGGGGCTCGATGGACGATGACCCAGCTGCGGCAATGCGTTATACAGAAGCGCGCTTATCTCCGATTGCAATGGAGATGATGCGTGATATCGAGAAGCGGACGGTGCTGTTTAAGGACAACTTTGACAATACAGCCAAAGAACCTGTGGTTGTTCCTTCCCGGTATCCGAATCTACTCGTAAATGGCACAAGTGGGATTTCCGCAGGTTTTGCCACTGAGATTCCGCCACATAACCTACGTGAGGTTATTGATGCTTGTATCGCAGTGATGCAGAAGCCGGATATTGAACTTGAAGATATCATGACCTTTATGAAAGGTCCGGATTTCCCAACAGGCGGCACTATTATGGGCGGAGATGGCATCATGGATGCTTACCGGACTGGTAAAGGCCGTATTTATTTACGCTCCAAGACTGAAATTGAAAATATGCGTGGCGGCAAGCAACAAATCGTGATTACGGAAGTTCCATTCCAGATTGTAAAATCACGACTAGTTACCTCCATGGAGAATATTCGATTAGAGAAGAAGATCGATGGCATTGCTGAAGTTCGTGATGAGAGTGGACGAGAAGGACTTCGGATTGTAGTGGAACTCAAGAAAGAAGCGGATGCCCAAGGCGTTTTGGCGTATCTGCTCAAAAAAACCGATCTTCAAATCACCTATAACTTCAATATGGTGGCGATCGTCAACAAGGCTCCGCAACAGCTTGGTCTTAAAGCCATCCTGGAGGCTTATATCGCGCATCAGCGTGAAGTAGTGACTCATCGCACCCAATTTGATCTGGAACGCGCAGAAGACCGTGCTCATGTCTTAGAAGGCTTGGTAAAGGCGCTGAATATTCTGGATGAGGTCATCGCGGCCATCAAAGCATCGAAGAACCGTCAGGATGCTCAGAACAATCTCGTGTGGATGTTCGGGTTCAGTGAACGTCAAGCGGATTCTATTCTTACCTTACAATTGTATCGTCTGACGAATTTGGAGATTACTTCACTCCAAAAAGAATTGGATGAAATGATGGCAAAGATTACACATCTGCGTGGCATTTTGGAAAGTGACAAGAAGCTCGTAGCTGTAATCCGTAAGGAATTGCTGGAGATCCGTGATAAATACGGGATCGATCGCCGTTCGCTGATCCAAGGCGAAGTTGAGGAGCTTAAGGTTAGCCTTGAAGCGCTGGTCAACGCAGAGGATGTGTTAGTAGCACTTTCCGCAGACGGTTATATTAAGCGTACAAGTATGCTTTCCTTTACCCGCTCTGGTGGGGAACGTCATACATCAGGCGTAAAAGAAGGCGATCATATCGTTAAGCTGCTCGATGTGAATACCCGTGACAGTCTGCTGGTATTTACGCGCAAGGGGCAGTACTTCTTACTTCCGGTTCACCAGATTCCAGAGTTTAAATGGAAAGAACCAGGTACTGCGATTGTTAACGTTATCGGATTGTCTAAAGGGGATGGAATCATTAGCGTGATTCCGGTCAATAATCTTGATGATCCGCAGCAAAGCCTCGTGTTTATCACCCGCAGAGGTCAGGTTAAGCGTACAGAGCTCAAGGAATACTCTACAAGCCGCTCTGGAGCCGTAGCAGCCTGTAAGGTAGCAGACGGTGATGAGATCATCACAGTGGCTACTAGTACGAATGACAAGGACATTGTACTCGTGACTCGTGAAGGAATGAGTATTAGATTCCATGAGAATGAAGTTAATCCTATGGGCCGTGTTGCATCCGGTGTAAGAGGCATTCAGCTTCGTGAGGGCGATGATGTGATTTCTTGCTTCTGGGTCAGTGAAGATGAAGGTGAGATCCTTTCTATCTCCGATATCGGATATGCGAAACGTTCATTACTAGTGGATTATCCATCTCAAAGCCGCGGTGGCAAAGGGATGCCAACCTTTGAATTTAAGGAAGGCAAGCGAGTACGACCAAATGGCAGTAAATTAGCAGGGGCTTTCTATTGCAGAGAACCGCTGGAACTTAATGCAATTACACGGGAGAATGCACATCACACATTCTCTTCTGAATCTGCACCACTTGGAGAGCGTCGTTCTACAGGCAAACAGATTGTTCCTGTGGAGAAAAAGGATGAGATTGTTCATCTTTTCCCAGCAGTTAAGTAAAACAAACTAGTAATAAACAGATTTGGTAAAATAACTTATCAAGGTGCTTAGTCAATTCTTCTTGAGAACTGACTAAGTGCCTTTTTTTAATTTTCTCGCTTATCAGTTTAGAAGATTTATTTTTCTTCTTTTGCAGGAAATGGAATTTGTTTCGCGAAAATGTAGTTATACCGGATAGAACCGCAAGGAAAGGAAGGAATCAGTGTGCACGCTTCTGAATTCAGTAAAATTTGGCATAAAATTTTAAAAGATTACAAACTACATATGGACAGTAATCTTGCCCCATCGCTAACGGATGCCCAACTCACTGTACTTGAACTGCTTCAGGAACGTGATGCCATGAAGCCTTCTGATCTGGCTCCACATCTGGCGACCAGTCCTGCAGCGGTTACTATGTTACTTGATCGGATGGAGAAAAATGGGCTTATCATTCGGGAGAGAGATGCTGCGGATCGCCGTATTGTATGGGTGAGTATAACGGAAATTGGAACGCAGGAGACTGTACGTGGTTTGAAGATCCGTAGTGATTTTTTTGCAGAAGCGCTTGATCCGATATCCTCTCATAACCAACAGCTACTACTCTATTTAATGGGCAAAATGGTTGTTACAACTACACCGGAAGGTTCTACACCATGAATATATACAACAACACTTATTTCAAAAAAAAGAAGGCCATCCATTAACGGATAGCCTTCTTTTGTAATTCCTTAGACCACAAATCCCAAGGATGGGTTTGCGGGGGCAGGGAAATAAGTTCTACTTCTTCTTTAGTAACAGGGTGGGGAAAGCCTACAAGTGCAGACCACAGTGCAATTTGCTGTCCAGGTCTGTTCACCGAAGCCCCATACTTCTGATCACCGTATAAGGGGCAGCCGATGGAGCTAAGCTGCACTCGAATTTGATGTGAACGACCGGTAAGTAAATCGATCTTGAGCAGGCTGTAACCCTCAGCGCTGCCAAGTACTGTGTAATCCAGAATGGCTTCCTTACCGCCGGGTGTTCCTTTCCGGACGACAGTGACGGTATTGCTCTTGGCGTCTTTAAGCAGCGTATCGGTAAGACGGCCATGAGATGCTGGTGGTTTACCGTGCACGACCGTTAAGTACACCTTATGAAAGCTGTGAGTTCTGACACACTCGGATAGTCTTGAGGCTGCTTTTGATGACTTGGCAAAGATCATTGCACCCCCAACCGGACGATCCAAGCGGTGGACTAGCCCCATATAGACGTTGCCAGGCTTGTTAAAGCGTTCCTTCACATCTTCTTTGAGCAGGTTGAGCAGATCAGGATCTCCAGTAGCATCCTCCTGAACAGGAATATTCACGGGCTTCACTATGCCTAGAAGATGATTATCTTCGTATAACACTTCAAAGCGCTTCGACATTCCGTCCAGCGGCTCGTTGCTTCCAGATAAATGCTGTGTCATGGCTTACGCCTCCCAGCGTCCCAGAATACCGCATGGCAGGTTCATGCCGGAGGAAGTGATCGGAAGACCGATTTCACCAGAGGTGAGCTTCCCGCCATAACGTTTACCCATGGTCATCGACAACATATTACGTAGGACAGTTGGAGAAATCCCAGTGGTGTATGAATTGATTAGCATAAACAAAGGTTTGTCGCTCATAATTTGCATACAGCTCTCAAGGAATGGATATAAGCTGGATTCCAGCTTCCACATTTCTCCGCCAGGTCCTCTTCCATAGGAAGGCGGGTCCATAATAATCGCATCATACTTACTACCACGACGTTGTTCACGTTGTACGAATTTGAATACGTCATCCGTGATGTAGCGAACTGGACGCTCGCCCAGACCGGACAGCTGGACATTTTCTTTGGCCCATTGCACCATTCCTTTGGCTGCATCCACGTGAACAACAGAAGCGCCGGCACTTGCTGCGGCTACAGTAGCTCCACCAGTGTAAGCAAATAGATTCAGTACAGAGATCGGACGGTTAGCAGCCGCAATCTTGTCCATCATCCAGCTCCAATTGGCTGCTTGTTCAGGGAATAACCCTGTATGCTTAAAATTTGTAGGACGCAAATGGAATTTTAATTTTCCGTAACTAATTTTCCAATCATCCGGAATTGTTTTCTTCATTTCCCATTGTCCACCACCAGCTGAGGACCGGTGATAATGACCGTGTACATCATGCCATTTCGCTGTCTCATTGGAGAGTGGCCAAATAATTTGTGGATCAGGACGGCGCAGGATAATATCACCCCAACGTTCAAGCTTCTCTCCACCGCCAGTGTCAATTACTTCATAGTCTTTCCAGTCGCTAGCTATATACATTTTTTAATCCATCCTTCAAAAATTCATTTAGCCTTTATTGTACATCATTTCACCATATAGCTACAAACAAAATACGCACAAGCCCAACACTCTACTTATTTTATCCAATGAAGATTATGTGTATAATATTTCCATGATCACAGCTATTATTCTGGCAGATCAAGCAATGATTGTGTATGATCAGATATCAGAGTCTTTACAATATTTATGATCGGAGAATAGCAGCTTATGTTCAATCTTGCGCCTCTTTATTTCCCGATAACTGCAAATCCAGCACAAACTAGTGAATTTCTACCCAGTCAAGCTTTGCAGCCATATATTCGCTGTTTCTGGGGTTCTGTTACACCGCGTATTCCTACAGAGGCATCCGTTCACGTAGTGGACAAGGCATCTGATTACAAAACTCGAATGGAAACAATTATTCCAGATACATGCATGGACATTATTTGGAATCTGAATGAATCGACAGGCTTAACAACTACCGTTTTTTCCGGCATCAATGATGCTCCTTTTGAAGTCCCTTCAGACAGAGGGGAAGGTATGATCTCAACCTTTGGTATCCGATTTCATTTCTGGGCCGTTCATTTTTTTGTTGATGACCATCTCCGGGATGTCCTGAATGCATTTGTAGATGTGGACCAATACTTTTGTACTTTTAAAAAAGAGCTAGGACTTCTGCTGGAACAAGCAAATTCTATGAATGAAAGGATAGCGGCAGCTGAGGCTTATCTTTTTCAGCGTCTTGAGCGTGGTGGACGGACTAATGATCGGATGATGAATGCAATTTATACCCTTATTAATCAAAAGGGTGTGGTAACAGCTGAGGATTTGGAATCCAGCTCTAATCTAAGCCGACGCCAACTCGAAAGACTTTTTCAAGAATACATAGGTGTATCACCTAAAAAAACAGCTGACCTTGTGCGATTTCAGAATGTATGGCTTGAAATGTATCAACTGCCTGTACAGACGAAGAATATGCAGGATCTTATTTTTACGTATGGATTCAGCCACCAGCCTCATTTTATAAACAGTTTCAAGAAATATGCAGGAAGAACACCACTTGAGGCTTTAGTCTATGCGGGCAGATAAATGTCGCAATTTTGCAATACAAAGGGTGCTAGCCTTGTTAAACTCAAGTAAGAAACGGGCACTATGATGATGAGAATGAAAGGGGACAAATTATGATTTCGTCTTTTGAAGGTACTAACATCTACACTAAGGATACTGCTGCATTGGCTGCATTTTATTCGGAGGTGCTAGGGGTTTCAATTCCGTTCGAAGGCTACGGCAATTTTGATGGCGCAAAGATTGGATTCGACAAGAAGCAGCCTGGAATCATCATTTGGGATGAGACGAAATGGGAAAAGCTCACGACTGGCTTTGTTAATTTAGTATTCGGCTGCGATAATCTCGATGAGACGTACGAGCAGTTAAAGGCTAAGGGACTGGATTGTCAGCCACCGGTTACGATGGCGTATGGCGGGAAAGAAATGAATTTCCGCGATCCAGATGGTAATCACATTACCTTGCTCGAAGGAGCATACTAAATAATTTCGAACAAAAAAGGGATTGAACGCAAACATCAACCGTGTGAATAAACGGGAGTTTGCGTTTTTTTTATTTTATCTATTTGACAATGATAATCATTATCAAATAAAATGAAGGTGAAGCACACATCATTTAAATTTTATGTTTAGTAACGGGAGGAACAGAAAGATGACTAAAGTGCTAGTGGCATACGCCAGTCTAACTGGAAACACTGAGGAAATGGCAGAATTAATTGTAGAGGGAATACGCCAAGCAGGCGGTGAAGCCGTTTTGAAATCGGTCACTGAATGTAACGCGGTTGAGATAAATTCATATGAAGGCGTTCTGTTAGGAGCATACACTTGGGGAGATGGTGAGCTGCCTGATGAAGCTCTTGATTTCTATGAGGAGATGGATGAGCTTGATTTGACCGCTATGAAATCAGCAGTTTTTGGCAGTGGAGACACAGGTTACGCGATTTATTGTGGAGCCGTGGACTTATTCGTGGAGAAGTTAAAGGAACGTGGAGCTTTGATATTACAGGATAGTCTTAAGATTGAATATGGCCCGAACGCTGCTGAAAAAGAAGCTTGCCGTCAATTCGGTCGTCAATTTATCGAAGCTTGTATGGTGGCATCATAGGATGGGCGGGCCAGCGGGAAGTTGGATGAAGAAACAAGTGGATTTACATACGCCTCCATATAAACGACTGCATGATTATCGAGTGGAGCACATTATGCTTGGAGGGGCCGAGAATTTATCAAGCGGAGCTCCAGCGACCGGGCTCCCACGCTGGCGCCAGCAAGTTCAATATGCTGTAGGGCATACACTTAACGACTTTTATAGTTTGCTGCCTCAGGTTCGAAGGGAGACACCGATACAATTTCTGTTAGAGCGTCGTTGGCCACCTAGGGGGGATGCTTTTCCTTCATTACTGCAATATTGGGATATCAAGACGAGTATAGCGGATGAATTAATGCGTATCGTTTCGGCCAATCATTTACTGGAAATTCCGGTAATGCTATACGAGCAGTGGTATGTGCCAGTCCCGGAGCTGAGCTTGGAGCTTTCGATGATTACTCAATTAGCTTGGAATTCTACTCAGAATGGTCGAAGCCTGAACATTCAGAAATTTATGGTGAATGGCAATGAGGATACTATTACGGGCTTTTTGCATATGACTAACGTCTTTTGTTATGCGGCTTACGGTGAACCTGCTGAGACCGTGGAAATCTACTCCTTGCTAGAGGGGCGTAAATACTCTTACAAGGGAAATGCAGTCCCGTATAAGGAGTCTTTGGATTATGTTCGATTGTTATCTGTATTTCTGGAGCAGGACGTGCACGCTGATGGCTCATTAAACTGTAGTGACCGTAGAAATGATAGAGGCGAAGCTAATGTTGGAGGCTTTGGGCTCATGTGATTACTCCTAATAATAAAATAAAGCCTCCCGCTCTACAGGCGAGAACGCCCATTAGACAGGAGGCTTTAATTCTATGGATTAGCCGATATAACGGTAATAATCCTGTTTATTCTGAATGATAAAGCCACAGCTTTCATATAGCTTGAGCGCATTGGGATTATCTAGAGCGACCTCGAGATTAATTCCATTATAGTTTTTACGTTCTCGTTCGATCGTTTGAAGAAGTGCACTTCGTCCAATGCCTAGCCCCCGTAGCTTCTTGCTGACAGTAAATCCATAAATCCAGGTTTCATTATCTTCGGTCCACAGCCGCATTTTACCAACAGGTTGTCCGTCCATTTCGATCATAATATGTTCTTGCAGGCCTTCCTGTTTCTGCAGGTCATAGAGTTCGGCAGCATCTTCTGTCTTTATGTCAAAGCCTCCACAATCCAGCTCAACGAGAATTGGGGCTTCGTCTTCACGAGCAGGGCGTAAGATCACAGTCCCTGTGGCTGAGCTTGCTTCAGAAGAAGCAACCGAATTTCCGCCCCATTTCATTTGGTATTCCGCGTGATTAAACTGTAGTGGTAGTGTTTGAAGGAATGCTGCACCAGATGACGAGGCAGCGGGAGCGTTTAGAAGTAGGGTATCAACATTGCCTCGTTTGATAATAGTTTGCGCTCGGTTCCACAGTGAGGTGAAAATGCCCCGTCGGCGGTAGCCTGGTCGAACCATGCCACAGACCTCCATATCGCTTCCAAATCCATAAAGTCCTAAGAAGCCGACGAGTAAATCATCTTCATAAGTCACGAGCCATTCCGTATCTCCTACGCTTGATGGCTGGCGAAGCATATCCCAATTCAATTTCAGTGAAATTCCATCATATTGCTCACAGCGTTCTTGTAATTCCTCTATATTTCTCAAAGTATCAGTAGTAGTCAAACCCGTTTCCTCCTAAAGTGTATTTGAACTAAGTGTATTAGTTCGAATAGGTTAATAAAGCTTCACGGAAACGGGAACGGAGATCAGTCTCGCTCGCCTGTGTTCCCGCTCAGCACATCCTTATACTCCGGATGCTTCTCAAATTGATGAGCTGCATAGGAGCACACAGGAACAATTTTCAAATTTTCATTTCGAGCCTTATCTACAACAGCCCGTACAAGTTCTTCACCGGTACCTTGACCGCGCAGTTCCTCGGAGACACAAGTGTGGTCAATGACCAATTCACCGGCATCTTTGTCCAAACTGTATGTGATCTCGGCAAGGTCCTTACCGTCATTCGCGACAAAAAAACGTCCTGTTCCATTTTGAATTTGCATCTTATGGCTTCACTCCTAAATTGTTATTGCCTATATTTTACTACCACGATTTGCAAAAAGCGAGGAACGAAGCAGATTGATTGCTCACCCTGGACATTTGATGGCGTTCCATAGATGGATTTATCGAGGAAGTTAGGATTACTGGTGTGAATGATGCGCTCATGTTACTAAAGGCAGTTGCTTTGTAATGCTTGTTCTGCAAGTAGTCTGGCTTTGCGGAATGGGGATAGGAGACAGACGTGATCGAGTGACTTTTGGTGAGCCGAGAAGGTGGAAGGGTTTGAATTTCTGGACAACCTAGTGTGCTGGATACGCAAGCCGGTCCAGACATTCCCGGCACTCTGACGCAGGAACATCCAGGACAGCCGGACTCATGGGAATCCTTGAGATCTCAGCGTGTCCAAAACTCCTGTTATCATAATCATCCACTGGAGCTTTCGGGCTCAGATGACGTTATTTGCAAATTTTTAGCCGTTTGAGTAAAATTTCGGACTCCATCGCAACGATTCCTTAGGAAAAAGCACAAATTAGGCGATTTCTATGCCAATAACGCCTATGGAGTCCGATAGAACCCCAAATTGGGGGAATACTGCTTATAAGGTCTACTGTGCCCGATAGCAACTTCGTGTGGGTATGTGTTCACCGATGGAGCCGCACTGTAATGTTCTGCTGCATATGAGTAGAAATTCCCTTGCTTAGACTCTCGCAATCTCAAAATCAAAGTGAGATGCAAATAAATTCTGCATTCAAACAGTAGTCAAACAGCAGTCAATGAATTTTTATACACTCCCGTTTATAAAGTAGCTTGCGTATTCTCAGGATAATACAATAAGATTAAGAGAATATCTCACTACTGAAAAGAACCGCTAGCAGGAGGAATCATTGTGGAATACAAGGTTGAGGTTGAATTTGGATCGATTTATGAGTTATTGAATAGCTTACATACTTATCTCTGCAAAAAATCCTATAAGAAGATTGACCTAGGGGTAGCGTGGGTTACTGAAATTGAAAGCAGCCTAAGCGAGGAACTATTATCCCGTCTGAAGGAAACCGAACTAAACAATGAATGGAAAATGTTGAATCTGCTCATTTACTGTTGTCCATTCAAGGATGATGTAGACAGTGTGCTGAACTGGATTGAAGGGTTAACAGTTGGCGAGTTATATGAGACCTTATCAAAATATGTAAAGGTATTTCCAAGCCATATGGAGGATTACCGTAATCGCGTAGTATTTTTACTCTCCGAATGGAACCGCCAGTACTTTAGTCAATGCAATCCTGCGATTCTAAGTAAATTACAGCAGCATACGGATTTGAAGAACATGGAGCTTAATGAACTAGAAACTGCTGATTTTGTGAACAAAACGACCAACGGATTTTATTTCATGCCTACTGATGGGCTTAAGAAGCTTGTATTAATTCCACAGTATCATTTTCAGCCTGCTAATATCATCTATTGCTACGGTGAACTAACAATCTGTCATTATGCGGCCTGGATTTCGATGGAGAACGAAGAAATTTCACCTTTTATGTATAGAGCCATTCGTAGTTTGGGTGAAAAAAGCCGTCTGAAAATTCTCCAAGCTCTTAGCGGTGGTCGCAAAACATTCACCGAAATTGTTAAGCATGCGGGAATCTCGAAGGGGATCGTTCACGATCATCTTTTTAATCTTCGTTGTGCAGGTTTGCTTCATGCCTATATTGAAGGGGAGAATGTCACCGGATATAGTCTGCGTCTGGAAGGCATTCATCGGATGAATGAGCAGCTATTTGATTATTTGAAATAATCATTTCACAAAAAAATAACGATCTAAAAGTCAGAATTCT
>NZ_CDRJTB010000034.1:0-63366 GCF_976954365.1 Paenibacillus sp. Marseille-Q9583 | reverse complement strand
GTCATTTTCAAAATAGTTATTTATTATTATTGGATCTGTGATATTTCTTTCAGAATTTTTATAAACTCTTCCGATTATTAAGTCCTCTCTCAATCTTGTTATTGCCATATTGAGATTCTCTACAACAGTTATTTGTGGTAGGTTCAGCAATTTAATTTGTAGTTCAGATTGTTCACAAAATAGAATCTTCTTGTTTAACTGATAAACTATATCAGGATATAATTTTTCTACTTCTAAAATAAAAAGTTCGTTAAAACTATCACTATTATTAAATTTCAAACCTAGGTTTATTTTAGGGAAATCCCTTCTATTTTCATTATCTTTAAAGGCTCTGTTATTCTGAATGTTGTCAATTAATATATCCCAATTCAAATCTAACTTTATTTGATCTTCAGCGCTTTTTAGAACTCGTCTTAAAATTCCATCCATATTCTCCATAAAATAATTTTTCACAAATGAAATTGTTTCTAGTATTAAGGTTTTTCCTGTTCCATTATCACCTATTAAAACAACCAAATCATCATCCTCAATGGTAGCCTCTTTGATATGGGCTAATTTTTCTATTTTTAATTTCATCATAAACCTACTTTCATTAATATATTTTGAAGTACTATCTAAAATAATTCGATCTATTGGTTCGGATTTAACCTGATTAACAACACAGCGTCCTAGAATCCTTCATTCAACTATTTCTATACTCCTCACAATTTTCCCTTCTTATGAATAAGATATACAGCCGATGATTTATTTATGATAAATCCACCTTCAATACACTAACTGTGAGGAATTTCGCCCTACTTATGGTACGGCTCCCCCCGATTTATCTTCACCGCACGATAAATCTGCTCCACCAGCACCAGGCGCATGAGCTGATGGGGCAGCGTCATGCGCCCGAAGCTCATGCGCTGCTGCGCGCGGCGCATGACCTCGTCGGAGAGCCCGTGGCTCCCTCCGATGACGAACACGACATGGCTCGTCCCATAGGTGCCGAGCCGGTCAATTTCTGCGGCAAGCTCTTCCGAGCTCCACAGCTTGCCGTCAATCGCGAGCGCAATGACATGCGCCTCGCTCTTAATATGCGCGAGGATGCGTTCTCCCTCGCGCGCCTTAACAATACCGACCTCTGCTTCGCTTAGAGAGTCGGGTGCTTTTTCATCTGCCACCTCAATCACCTGAAATTTCAGGTACGGTGTCAGCCGTTTAGCATACTCCGCGATGCCATTGATCAAGTACTTTTCCTTCAATTTTCCTACGCCAATAATTTGAATAAGCATAAATGCCTCCTGTTATAGTCCTCTATAGAAATAGCAAAAGGACGCGCTCTAGGCGTCCCTTATAGTTTTAGAGAGTACCTTCTCTCGCCCAATCCTTATATCTCTTGTTTTTCATGTATTCCCTGTCCTCATAGGGCTCAATCCGTTACTTCCCTTCCTCCCGCTCCTCCATTGCAAAATCCGGCTTTTCCCCAGCTTCGTAAGCACTCAATATAGAATCCAGCAAACCTGGGAACCTTGCGTTAAGATCCTCCGTCCGCAGCGACAGTATGCGCTGGGTTCCTTGAACCCGCGTAAACACAACCCCTGACTCGCGCAGCGTACGGGCATGATGAGACATGGTGGATTTGGCAATCGGAACGTTGAAGCCGTTGCAAGCCTGTTCTCCATTTCTATGAATATCCGATACGATATGGAGGCGAATCGGATCGCTGAGCGCATACAATACGGAAGCGAGCTGAATGTCCTTGCGGTCCGGATGAAATAGTATTTTCATGGATGATTATCCCCTTTGTCCTACTTTTAATGCGAAAAAATATTGGTGCTCCTAATTGCATTTTATATCAACGCATGCTATATTTCAATTGTTCGTAAGTAATCGAACTATTAAACAATAATAAAAGGAGTGCTTCGCACATGACTTCTGTAAATAACCTTTCCGCGAATGCGGATCATGAAGCCTCCGCTCCGGAAGCGACTCTTCCACGGGAAGGCCTGCTAACTCTGCTGTTCAGCATCGCTGTGGTTCTCGTCATCATGAATACAGCCATGTTCAATCTGGCACTGCCTGATGTAACCGAAGCCTTCGGCATTACAGCTGCATCCGCTTCTTGGATCGTTACCGGGTATTCCATTATGTTCTCGATTGCCTCAATCACGTACAGCCGGCTCTCTGATTTTCTGCCGATCCGCCGCCTGCTGGTGATAGGCCTGTTGACGCTAGGCTTTGCGGCTGTAGCCGGCTTCTTCAGCACCAACTTTATCTTTCTGCTTATCGTGCGCATTCTACAGGCGTCGGGCGCGGGCGCAGTAATGTCCTTATCTCTTGTGCTGTTTACACGTTATGTCCCGCAAGCTCGTCGCGGCAAAGCGATGGCGACGATTATGTCAGCCGTTTCACTCGGCCTAGGCCTTGGTCCGGTCGCGGGCGGAGCCATCGTCGAATATCTCGGCTGGATCTGGTTGTTCGCTGTAACGGCAGCTATTTTGCTTCTCGTGCCGTTGTTCCTTATCCTGCTGCCTAAAGAGGTGCCCACTCGAGGCTCCTTCGATGTGTTTGGTGGGCTGCTCTTGGGCGTCGGCACCACCGGTCTGCTGCTATTCCTGACTAGTGGGCTGTGGGTGGCCTTGGTAGCTGGACTTCTTGCCATCGCTTTATTTGTTGGCCGCATCCGCAGCACGCCCGACCCATTTGTAATGCCCGCGCTATTCCGTAACCGCTCATATCTCGTGCTGGCGGTGGTCGGAATCGCCTCCTATCTGTGCAGCTTCGCCACCTTGTTCCTGCTGCCACAGATTTTGACTCATCGCTTTGGCTTCAGTGCAAGTCATGCCGGGCTTGTGATCTTTCCCGGATCGCTGCTCGCAATCTTCGTTTCCCGTTCCGTCGGACGAATCATCGACCGTTATGGCAATGCGGGGATATTGCGTTTCGCTCCACTGCTTGTGCTGACTGCTACCGTCCTGTTCGCTGTTTTTGCGGGACGATCCTGGATTGCCGTCATGCTCATCTATATGATTATGAGTCTTGCCTTCACTACATTGTCCAGTAGTGTATCCAATGAAATCTCACGGATTCTGCCTTCCTCACAAATCGGCTCCGGGATGGGGCTGTTCCAGCTACTGCAATTCTTTAGCGGCGCCTTCAGCGTAGCTATGGCCGCAAGTGCATTGGAATGGCAGCGTGGGCTGCCGCTCCGGGCCGCTTACTCAAACATCTACTGGGGACTCTCTATTGCAGCAATGCTTGCCATCATCTCAGCCATTGTCTACCGCAAGAACAACCGAGGTAGCTCCCTGACCAATATGGCAGATGCAGCAGATGCATAAAACTAATCCTCCAATGCACGCACCTATAATTATTCCACGCAAAAACACCTTGAAGCCCATTTTGGGACTGCAAGGTGTTTTTTTATAAGTCTTAACGGCCCTTTAGACCACCAAATATTCAGCGTTCTTCTCACATTGGGTGCACTTTGCCGGCGGGTCCCAGTCAGAGAATTCCGTTTCCTTCAAATCTACTACATCTGGTGCATCTTCATACTCGTCCACAAACAAATCAATAGCTAATTCCACATGTTCTTTACATACTACATACATTCAACCAAGCATCCCTTTCTGTGCCGCTACGGCCTAATACTCCTTCTATTGTTCTACCATACTTCCCACGAAAATGGAACTCCTATCTATCCATTCCAGCGATCTGTTCATCCATTGTCTATATTCTTGCCCTTCACCAAAAAAAGATTCCTCCCACCCCGAAGGGCAAAAGGAATCTCATCACTTCTCTCTCTCTATTATCTATAAATATTATTTTAAACTCTCCATCCTACCCTAAAAACTCCACCGGACGATCCAGCTCATATAATCTGCGGTAACGTGGTTCTTTTTTCATCAGCTCTGCATGGGTTCCACGCATTTCTACCGAGCCGTTTTCCATAAAAATCACTTCATCCATCTGCTCCGCACCGACCAAATGATGCGTTACCCAAATTAGTGACTTACCCTTCATGGCTTCGAGCATTGTCTTCAAAAGATCACGTTCCGTCCGCGGGTCCAACCCTACAGTCGGTTCGTCGAGTATGACAACAGGTGTATTTTGCAGCAAAATACGAGCTAACGCTATCCGCTGACGCTCTCCACCAGAGAATCGTTGACCTGCTTCACGGACAAAGGTATCATATCCATCTGGCAACGAGGAGATCAACGTATCCATTTTGGCTAAGGCGCCAGCCTCTTTAATGTCTTGCTCGGAAGCCTTCGGATCACCCATACGAATATTGTTGGCTACCGTAGTGTCGAATAAGTGTGG
Source organism: Paenibacillus sp. Marseille-Q9583 (assembly GCF_976954365.1). Classification (NCBI taxonomy): domain Bacteria; kingdom Bacillati; phylum Bacillota; class Bacilli; order Caryophanales; family Paenibacillaceae; genus Paenibacillus; species Paenibacillus sp. Marseille-Q9583. The sequence goes on along the minus strand of NZ_CDRJTB010000034.1, from coordinate 59,061 downwards.
GCTCTGATTAAGCACCGCTATAATAGAAGGAATATGCTCGCCATAGGCATCTGCAGCGATTCCATTAATCGTAGCCGAGCCGTCAGAAGGTTCAATAACACCTTGAATAGCCTTTAATAACGTCGATTTACCCGCACCACTTCGGCCGATGATCGCAATCTTTTTACCTTGTGGAATATCGAGGCTGAGATCGCGAACCGACCAGTTAGCCTCTGAACCATAGTGGTAACCTACATTTTCGAGCTTGATGTGAGCACTCTTCATCGCCTGAGGCAGAGCATCGACTACAGTTGCTTTTTCAGACACGATGTTCTGCTCAGCTCCATTTACACCAGACAATCGCTCCAAGGAGTTACGGTACTGCGGGATTTTCTCCACCGCTTCAGACACTGGCAGAAAGACATCTGCTACAGGAAAAACAACCAATACGAACGCCGCAATCAATGTACCCGCAATAGCACCATCTGCAAACTCTCCAGCGGCCCAATACAGCATAGAAAGCACGCCAATCCCAATTACCGCTTGCCCAATGAAAGTACGAAGACGTGCCCAGCTGCGCAGCGCTGCATCGGTTTGGGCTACTTTTCTCTCATCTGCTTCATAAGTATCTACGAACTGGCTTTGTCGTCCACTAATGACCCAGTCACCCATACCAAGTACGGCGTCAGTCAGCTTTTGATAGAGACGATTACGCTCTACTTTCACTTCACGTTGGCGCTTCTGTGTGAACAATAGAGATAAGAACGGCAACACCACTACTAACACTAATATATACAGAGCCATCAATAGCGCAAAGGCGATATCAAAAGTACCCAGTGCAATCACAGCTGCTCCATAAATCAGCAAAGCAATAATGCTTGGAAACACGGTGCGCAGATATACATTTTGCAAATATTCAATGTCATCCGCAAGCATCCCGAGAATATCCCCAGTGCGGAAGCGTGACGACAGGAACAAGGCTTGAGGTTCCAAAATATTGTACAGACGCACACGCATCTTAGATAGAATCCGTAAAATCGTGTCATGCCCAACTAAACGTTCTACATAATGAATGACAGCCCGACTCGTTCCGAACGTACGCACACCTACAATTGGTACATAGATCATTAGAATATTTTCGACAGGTGTAGACGCTTTTGAGATCAAAAATCCTGAAGTATACATTAATGATGAGGCTGTAAAAATCGTCAACGCCCCAAGCACGATAATCAGCACAAAACGCCAAAAATACGACGATACATACGGAGCAAACCATCCTTCACGTTTCAATGGATTCCCTCCAATTGCGACCCAATCAACTCATAATACGCACCCTTGCGGGTAAGCAACTCCTGATGGGTACCGATTTCTGCGACTTTTCCTTGTTTCATTACTACAATAATGTCCATATCAAGCATCCAGTGCAGGCGATGTGTAGCCAGAAAGACCAGCTTTCCTTCAAAAAGAGGCACCATCGTCTCCTTCAGCTCATATTCCGTCTCAATATCCAGATGTGCCGTCGGCTCATCCAATAACATGATCGGACGACTGCTGAGTAAAGCTCGAGCCAGCGCAACCCGCTGCTCCTGCCCGCCACTGAACGAACGACCTCCCCCGCCGATCATCTCATCCAAGCCATTCGGAAGGGTTGCCGCCAGCTCTGATAATCCGGTAGCTTTCACAGCTGCAGCCACAGCTTCTATAGAAGCCTCAGGGTAATAGAAGCGAATATTATCAGCCAATGTACCACTAAAAATATAAGGGCGCTGCGGGATATACGAGGTCTGCTTTCGCCAAGCCTCATCCGTTAATGCGCTAACCGTTGTACCGTTAACCGTGATACTTCCTGAAGTAGGGTGCAAAAAGCCCCCTAGTATATCCACTAACGTAGATTTACCGGCCCCACTCTCTCCGATAATCCCAATTTTGCTTGCTCCTTTAAATTGCAGGTTCACCGCTTCCAGTGAAGAAAGACCAGCTTCCTCGTATTTCACACTGACATCATTTACTGTAAGTACGCTATTTTTATGCCAAGTGAATATCTCTTCTGGTGTTTTCGATGCTGATTTCAATGCTTGGTCACCATTAGAACCTACTACTTCAGCCTTCACTTCATCCTGATCTATAATGCTCTTCATTGCCTCAGCGGCTTCCTTCCCATCGAGAGTAGCATGGAAATCCGAACCTACCAATCGTACAGGCAAAAAATATTCCGGTGCCAAGATCAGAATAGTTAAACCCGTAACAAGGGTCATCTGATCGTTGACCAGACGCAGGCCAAGACTTACCGCTACCGAAGCAACGGATAACATCGTAAAGAAGTCCAGCGCGAACGAAGACAAAAAGGCTACTCGCAGTGTACGCATCGTCGCCGAGCGGTATCGATCGCTGACGGTGGCAATACTCGTGCTATGACTACGACTGCGGCCCAGAAATTTCAGCGTTTCTAGCCCACGGAGGGAGTCTACGAAATGATTAGATAAGGTGCGATAAGATTTCAGCTGACGGTCCATCTGCTTGCGAGCCGTCATCCCGATCAAGATCATAAAAACAATAATAATCGGCATGGTGATCGTTAGAATTATCCCACTCGCGGTATCCATCTTGTAGATATAAATAAGCACCAAAATCGGTGTAATTGACATCCCTACCATTCTAGGGATAATCGCTTCTAAATATGTGCGGAACTTTGTTACGCCTTCCAACACTAGTGTGACAAGATCCCCGGTTCCACGCCCGCCCACCATTCTGGGTCCAAGCTGGAAGAGCTTATCCATCATTTCCCTCCGCATATTGCTGCCCGTTGCTTCCGCAAAGCGGTAAGAGATACGGCTCATCAGCATGGCGCAAGCATGGCGCACTAGAAATGCAAGAAGGAACAATAGCGAAGTAGCCCATTGTTCCTTCAGAGGTTCTCCCGCAAATAGCGCAGAGATGACTTCTGCCAGCCATTTGGCCAGCAGAAGTATGGACATGCTTTGCACCAGGGTAAGGAGGCCAACGATCAGAAAGACCGGCTTAACTCCTTTATACCCAAGCAAATTTTTATCCATTAGTATTCAAGATGCTCCTTCTCATGAACGCGTTTATGAAAGACAAAGTAACTCCAAATTTGATATCCCAATACGAATGGAAGGATGGTCAGTGCCACAATCGTCATTACCTTTAAAGAGTAATGTCCCGAGGCCGCATTGGTGATGGTCAAATTAAAGGCTTGATCGATTGAACTAATCATAACACGTGGGAACAATCCTACAAAGATAGAAGTTACGGACAATGCTATTACCGCTCCTGTCATACCAAAAGCATAGCCATCCTTCTTCTTCGTCATGAAATAACCCGATAATATGAACGCGATAATTCCCAGCGCTACTATAATCATAAGAACTAAACCACGTTGTTCGAAAATATCAGTCATATAATAAGTCATTACCACGAAAGCAAGCAATAAGGCCCCAAGTGGCAAAAGCAATCTTTGCGCCATTTTTCGAGCGCGAGCCTGTAGATCTCCCACTGTACGCAACGTTGTGAACATTAGACCATGTACCAAACAAAGAAGGACAACAGTCACACCAGCTACTACGGTATACACATTTACGATATCTGTAAAACTTGCGTACATTTGCATATCCCCATCAATCGGCAAACCTTTGATGAAGCTGGCGAACACCACAGCAAGGAGGAACGGTGGGAGGAAGCTGCCGAAAAAGATACACACATCCCAAGTTTTTTTCCAAGCTACGGAATCCCGTTTACCTCTAAATTCAAAAGCAACACCACGTGCAATCAAAGCTAATAAAGCAAAGACAAAGGGAATGTAAAATCCACTAAATAATGTTGCATACCACTCAGGGAAAGCCGCAAACATTGCACCCGCGGCTGTGATTAGCCATACCTCATTTCCATCCCAGAAGGGTCCGATCGAGTTAATCAGAATCCGGCGCTCTGTATCATTCTTAGCGAGAATTTGTGTTTCCATCCCTACGCCGAAATCGAAACCCTCCAGGAAGAAGAACCCTATAAACAGAACTGCAATGAGCACAAACCACAATTCATTAAGAGACATCATTGGGCGCCCTCCTCGTTATATGGATCATGCGAATCCCCGTGATCGTTATCCATCGCATAAGGACCTTTTTTAATCACTTTCATAAACAAACCAATTAGAACTAATCCGAGAATGGCGTAAATCGCTGTAAAAGAAATAACAGAGAATAGAACCTGACCACTCGTAATATTAGGCGACACGCTGTCTTCCGTTGTCATCAGTCCGAATACCGTCCATGGCTGACGCCCGAATTCGGTCATAACCCAACCCGCTGTATTCGCGATTGGAGGAAGCAATAGTCCCCATAACATAAACCGCATAAACCAAGTGTTTGGACGGTCCATCTTTTTGCGCCACATTAAATACATTGCGTACATACCCAGTACAATCATCAATGTTCCTGCTAGAACCATGATCCGGAAACTCCAGAATGTCGTACGTACAGGCGGGATATAGTCACCGGGGCCATAGGTTTGCTCATACTCAGCTTGCAGCTCAAGCATACCTTTAACTTCACCGGAAAATTTACTGTATGAAAGGAAGCTCAGCATATACGGAATTTGAAATTCCCCAGTACTTTCTTGCTTCTCAGGATCAATATTTGCCCATACGGTCCAAGGTGCCGGGTCACCACTCTTACCCCACAGTCCTTCGGAAGCCGCCATCTTCATAGGTTGAGTCTCAACCAAATACTGTGCTTGCGCATGGCCTGCCACAGCTACACCAATAGAAGAAATAATACCTACGATTGCTGCAATTTGAAAAGATTTCTTAAAGAAAGATACATCTTGTTTCTTCAATATCTTATACGCACTAATACCCGTTACGAGGAAGGCGCCTGTTGCATACGCAGCAAGAACCGTGTGCGGGAATTCAACCAGCAATTGTCCGTTCGTAATGAGCGCGAAGAAATCATTCATTTCTGCCCGTCCATTACTTATCTCAAATCCTACAGGATGCTGCATAAAAGAGTTCGCTGCTAGAATCCAGAAAGCGGATAACATCGTACCGAAAGCTACCAGCCAGATGGATAACAAGTGCACTCTTTTGGACACTTTGTCCCAGCCGAATATCCAGATGCCAATAAAAGTAGACTCCAGAAAAAAGGCTGCCAATGCTTCAACTGCAAGCGGAGCCCCGAAGACATCACCCACAAAACGTGAATAATCAGACCAGTTCATCCCGAACTGAAATTCCTGCAAAATACCTGTAACTACCCCTACTGCAAAGTTGATGAGAAACAGCTTTCCCCAGAACTGTGCCATTCTTTTGTACTCTTCATTGCCTTTTCTAACGTACATGGTCTCCATGATCGCAATCAAGAGCGCTAGTCCGATTGATACCGGTACAAAGAAATAGTGGAATATTGTCGTCGACGCAAATTGTATACGCGACAGCATTACTGTATCCATATTTTTCCCTTCCTTCTCCCCTTTTCGTTAATTATATTGTGTCAAAAATTTAGACGTCATTTTGTGATAAATGTCACACAAAGGGGTGATTTTAACGGTGAAATTCAAATGATTTGTGACAAAAATCACAATTTACCTTAAAAAAAGCAAAAAAAATAAGACGGTTTGACCGTCTTGAAGTTGTTCACTGCTCTATAACAAGCTTGACTCATAAAGACATTGGTTAGGTAATGGAAATACCCTTCTTCAGCGATTTGAGATCGCCATTCGAATTAAGCAATTGTGGTAGCATCTTCGTGCTGCGAACCATTGGAGAGTCACATAGACGGCAAGAAGGCGCATGTTCAAATGCGAAATTATCCCTCATCCATCCGTTGCATCCATCATTGGTACACGCCCAAATCGCGGTATTTTCTTCCGGTATTTCTTCCAAAGGTTTCTTCCGGTAGTTCATTGCCGTTCCTCCCATCCTGTAAGTCAATAGTGACTAACTAGATATAAAAAGACCGTCCCAACTTTCACAAGCTGGGACGGTTTCTTCTATTATTACAGTTTTACAACGTTTTCGGCTTGTGGTCCACGGTTGCCTTGAACAACGTTGAATTCAACGCGTTGGCCTTCGTCCAAAGTTTTGAAGCCGTCGCCAGTGATTGCGCTGAAGTGAACGAATACGTCGCTTCCGCCTTCAACTTCGATAAATCCGAATCCTTTTTCTGCGTTGAACCATTTAACTGTACCTGTTTGCATGTGTGTTACCTCCACAAATTTAAATTAATATGTTCTTTTTATCTTCAAACAAAGAAAAAATTCACACATTGAAAAAGGTTGTATTACCGAATATAACAGCCCTTTTCAATGCGAAAATTAGGGACTAAATGTATGATTGATATCATATTACCACACCTGATTAGCAAAGGCAAGCTGGCATCCGTATATATCCGTTTCTACCCTAATAAGTATTACCTTCCAATGTAAGGGTTGCCAGTCAGCCCAAAATTGATTAAATCAGCTTATAATTGCCATATTTATCAAAACTTTAGAAGAAATAGATCCCCGATAGCGATACAGAGCATCGCTATTTCAGGAAGCTCTACCTTCTCAACCGAAGGGGTAGTCCGCTCTACTTGTCATTACTGCTATATCATTATATGCCGACTTCCAGCATATTATTCCTCTGGTTTTTCAAGAAGTTTTACTGTGGTCTGATTGACTTTCCCATTTCGATAATAGGTAATCTTCAGATCCTCACCAATCTTCGTCTGATTATATAAATACTTGCGAAGAGAAAGCGTGGATGTAATAGGTTCATCATTAAATTTCGTAATTACATCATTAAACTGTATTCCCGCTTCCTGTGCAGGTCCAACAGCATCCAGAACGACAACCCCATCCTTAACATTGTTCGGTAGGTTCAGTTCCTTGCGTTGGTCCTCTGCGAGAGGAATGTAAGGATTGTTTAAATCTACCGAATATACGCCTAAGTAGGAACGGGCAATCCGCCCTTTCTCAGCCAGTTCATTAGCGGTATCTATCACATGGTTAGCTGGAATAGCAAAACCCAGCCCTTCTACACCTGCATCGGAGATTTTCATCGTGTTAATACCGATGACTTTACCATCCAGATCCACAAGCGCCCCGCCGCTATTGCCTTCATTAATTGCCGCATCGGTCTGAATGACCTCTTGCTCCCAATCATATACGCCGTCCTGATTCAAGGATACGGGAACCTTCCGTTCAGTATAGCTGACAATACCTGAAGTCAATGTGTCACCAAGTCCCAACGGGTTTCCGATGGCAATGACCGTTTCACCTAGACGAAGCTTCGAGGAATCCCCGAGCTCTGCGATTGTATTGATACCCTTGGCATCAATAGAAAGTACCGCAATGTCACTCACTTTATCCGTTCCAACAAGTGTAGCTTTACGTGTCTCGCCATCTACTGTTACGACTTCAAGATTGCTAGAGTCTTCGATGACATGGTTATTAGTAATGATAAATGCTTTATTATCTACCTTTTTATAAATCACTCCAGAGCCTAATGCTGACTCGTCCAGAATGTTCAATTCTTTATTATCTTCTTTATGATTGATAATACTTACTACTGCAGGACGAACCGTAGCAGCGGCTTGAATGATACGGTCAAACGGATCTCTGCTTGGGGCAACCTCCCCAGTTGTTACTACCGACTTCGGGGCAGTTTCGTGACTCATTTGTCCAGTAAGCATACTGAATAAAAACACTGCCACCACAGCACTGATTAAGGAGCAGACGGCGGATATTTGCCAAGTGGATAAGCCCTTGCGCGATCTTCGCACAGAATGCTTGCGGTTAGCAAATGATCCCTTTGATGCTTCATCCCCTCTGGACCGTGATACTTTAGTTGAATAGAAATCGTCATCAAACAATCCCACCGAAAATCTCCCCCTTCTATTGCCAACCGTTCACAGTATCTAAAACCTGAACCTCTAGCAATCACGTGCCAAGCATATACCTCTGCATCCTTTAGACTCCAGCAATCACTAAAAAGTTTCACTTTATCCATTAACCACACAATAGTTTCAGTTAATCGAAAGAATTTTAGAATCTTTCAATATATCTTCTCTACTAGGAATATTTTGTAACTTAAAAGACTACACTAATAGAAAGGTCCCATAAATTTAGAGTTTGCTTATCACGTCTATAATTGTATCACAGGCAACCCTCAATTCGTGATTTTCCGGAGGTAAAAAGCCTGCGAATTTTTTACAACTCCAGTTCTGCTTTTACTACATAAGGAGGTATAATTATGAATTCTTTTTCCACAAGTATGGATCTGGTGGAGTTTATCGGTAAGCTTGGCGATTTGAAGGATGAACACTACCATATGACCCTTGCCTTCAGTGCTATGATCGAATTGATGATCGATAAAGGCCTGATCTCCCGCCAAGAATTAGAACGAAAGACTGCTGAGCTTGATCAGCTTATGACAACTGGCTCAACTTATCCCATGGCGTAGGTTGGTCATAATACGTATCGCAAAGCTTAAACTCACTATCTTTAAAGAAACAGCCCCGATCCTCCATTGCGCAACGTACCGACATTTTAGCCAAATCCATCATATTATGATCCCGGCTTAAATGCGCTAAATAGGTACGTTTAGTCCGTCCTGTGAGTATTTCACTAAGTGCTGCTCCGGCAGCTTCATTAGAAAGATGACCCATATCGCCAAGTATGCGTCGTTTCGTATTCCACGGGTAACGTCCCATCCTCAGCATTTCAATATCATGATTTGCTTCCAGCACCATTACGTCCGCATCTGAAATCGCATCTCTTACCTTGTCGCTAACATACCCCAGGTCTGTAGCTACACACAGCTTTTCTTTTCCATCATAAAAGTTGTAACCCACCGGCTCCGCCGCATCATGAGAAATTGCAAACGATTCTACACGCAGACTACCAAAATCCCTATGCTGTCCCGACTCCATAATGATTCGGTTATAGTCGGGTATTTTTCCAATGCCTTTTTCAATGGCTCCCCAGGTATTGGTGTTAGCATAAATCGGAAGATCGTATTTACGGGCCATTGCCCCGAGTCCTTTAATATGATCGGAATGCTCGTGTGTGACTAGAATCCCGTCAATATCATTACCCGTTAGCTCGCGCATGGCCAACAGCTCATCGATCCGCTTGGCACTTAGTCCCGCGTCAATCATAAGTGTTGTCTCCCCGTTCCGAACCACCGTTACATTTCCGGTAGAACCACTGGACAGTACTGTAAATGAAATCCCCATTTTCCTTACTCCTTCTAATCTGTTGTCTTCGGACTGATGATGTCCGCACTTATAGCATCCACATAATAGGCATTGCCGTTCTCCAGCATGAACCGCCACATTGGCGACGCTACCTGACTTTCGGAGTTGAACAACTCACCATAATAACCAAGCTCAATCTCCTTTACTACGGAGTCTGCCGGAAAATATTTTTCAATCAAACTGCTAAGCGCTTGCGATGCCGGCAGTACCTTCTGTTCCTTATCGCTACTGCTTGCCCCTATCTCAATCTTAGGTGAGCGGAAAGCTACAATCTTCTGATCACTATTAATCAACTCTAACCTAACTCGGAATAGCGACCACTGATTCTGAACTAGCGGGTGAAGCACGAACTTCCCAACTTCACTTTCTTGAGAATCAAAACGATAATTTGCGATATCCGGTATTTGACTCTCAAGCGCCTTGCTAAGGTCAGTGAAGGAAGAATAGATCAGCTTGCTGTCTATAGGAGCATCTAATTTAATCGGTGGTTCATTCTGCTCTTCAGCAGAATATCGATAAGTTATATTAGGAAGCTGCGGGGTAGAAGCCGGAATGGGACACAACACACGAATCCCTTTCTGCTCCATGACCGCCTGGGTTTCTTCGGACAGGGAAGTGAAATCGAGATTGGCACTAACCTGATCGCGCAAATCAATCCACAGCTGATAACATAGCAGCAGATTTAGACCTAAAAAGGCGCAAATTAGTACATTTTTGGCTCTTCCCCAATCCATACCCTTACCTCCTAAATGTTATATGAACAACTTGTACATTAATTTAATGTAAGAACGCTGCCGTCAATAAGCGTAACCTTCCAGACTGGAAGTAGTTGCAGCTTCTCTTCTTTCACTACGGGTACATACGCAGGCGTTAAATCCTTCACTGCCGAAGTTTTGCTAACCGCAGACAATTGATTCTCTAGCTCCACGCCTCCAGATAGCTCTACGATTTTCTTCTCTGCCTTACTCTCATCAATATAGATTAACGAGCGTTCATAAGAGGATACGGTGCCTTGCTGCAATTCCAGATTAATTACACCATACTGCAGCTGCGAGTTACTCATGATCGGATAGGAGCCATATGGATAGGAGCCATAATATTGTTGAAAAGAGACCTTTCTCTCCTGTCTCCCCTCCTCGGTGGCTTCAAGACGATAGGTTCCATTCCATCCACCATGTTGGTTCACAAATTCTACAGCTTCAAGCGCATCCTTGGCAGGTGTACTGTCTCCGGCTGGAAGTGCGGCAGGATCGCTATAGCTCATCCAATTCCGTTCCTTATCGACCTGAAGACTCCTTTTGCTATCCGTATAAATCTCCGAGCCATTTTTCTCGCGAATATATCTAGTGCTTCCAACATCGAAGAAAAGATTGTTCTGCATTTGTTCTATGGTATACATGCCTGAAGGCATCTCAACCTGAACCAGAGAAATTTTGCTGTCTGGCACATAATAATCACCATCTACGGACTTGTAAGGCGTCCAGTTCTTGCCGAAATCCACATGCTGCTGCACGTCTTGCACAGTTAAATCCGCTTTTGCCGCTTCATATATAATGTCGCCTCTCGTACTGAAGAAAATGGCATGCGCTTTGGAGTCATTCTTAATGTTATAGATCCAAATGCGATCAATGCTTTCTCCTTCAAATAGGGAATCTGGTGACAACTGCATAACCCGCTGAAGTAACGTTACCGGAATGCCGGATCCGAACGAAAGCTCAATCCCCGGATTCTCATTTCGAATCTTATCCCAATCATAATCCTGTACCGAGTGCCGCTGGAAGCTTTCAAATCCACGCCCTTTTAACCGATTCATAATCAAGCTATAGAACGTTGAGTCTGGATAAAAAAGCGTATGTTTGTTATCGCCCATATGGATGATCATTTTATCAGGGTACAGCAGGTTCTCAACCTTTTCCTCCGGTCCCATATTGTCTGTCTTCACATATAGATTCTCGGAGAGTACCGCTGAGTCTGCACCAGGCAAGCGATAAATCAAATAGTAACTCTCAACAAGACTTCCCAGCACGAGCAAGGCTAGAATCCATGACTTCAATCTCTCCTTCATGCCTCACTCCCCCTTTGCGCATTCAGAGGTAGCGTAAAGGTTACCTTAGAGCCTTCATTAAGCTCGGATTGCAGGGAAATAGAGCCTCCATGGGCTTTCACAATTTCCCGGGCAATGGAAAGGCCAAGTCCGGTGCCTCCCATATTCCGTGAACGCGCCTTATCCACCCGATAAAAACGTTCAAAGATCCGCTCGATGTCTTTCTTCGGAATACCAATCCCGGAATCCCGTACAGAAATGGAGAGCATTCCATCCTCACTTTTCAAGGCTTCCAATTCAATCGTACCGCCTTCTGGCGTATATTTTAATGCATTGGAGACCAAATTCCCCAAGACCTGATCGATTTGATCACGATCGAGCCATGCTGTGCTTACATCCCTACGGACCCTTGTACTAATGTCGATCCGCTTCTGCCGAATCTGAAAAGAAAAGCGGTCTGCTACATCCTCTAGCATTTCAGTAATATCCGTCTGCTGAATTCTGAGAAGTGCCTCCTTGGAATCCAGACGCGACAGATGCAGTAGATCCGTAACCAGACGAATCATACGCTCGGTTTCGTTACGAATAACCCCAACAAAACGAACCGCTAACTGCGGATCCTCAAGCGCTCCATCATCAAGTGCCTCCACATAGCTTTTAATCGTTGTAAGTGGTGTTCTTAGCTCATGCGAAACGTTCGCGACGAACTCTCGGCGTGATTCCTCCAGGTTCTCTTGCTCAGTTACATCCTGCAGCACGGCAATAGTACCGGCAATGCCGCCTTCACGGCGATGAATCGGAGTAAATGTAACTCTCACGATATTAGAATCTTCTCCACCCATATGTGTCAGATGAAGCATTGCAGACTGGGCATTTCCTTTAGCCAAGGAACCACTCTGCTCATAATCAAGACCTAGCAATTTATCCAGTGGGGCACCTTCCGGCAACGGACCTTCTGTTCCCAGCATAAGTGCTGCTCGAAGGTTCATAAGAATGACTACACCATTCTCATCCGTGGCTACCACACCGTCACTCATATTCGTCAGAATAGAGGTGAGCTTCTCTTTCTCTTCCTCATTCTGAGAGAGCGCCTCACGCAATCTGCCGGTCATATAATTGAATGCCTGACTGAGTTGTCCAATTTCATCGTTGCCGAGTACGGGCATTTTTCGATTGAACCGACCTTCAGCAACAGCTGTTGCATGCCTAGTCATTTCTTTAATCGGCTGCGTAATGGTGTGTGCAAGAATAACACATAGGACAACTGTCAGTCCCAAGGCTAACAGCAAACCAGAGATAAATACACTGTTGATCCTGCCCATAGTCGCATATAAATCTTTCATGTCAGCAGCAATATAGATTGCACCTACTACCTTGTCACCGGAAAGTACCGGCTTGGCCACAACCTTTTTCCGCACATTATCATCGGCAATAATATATTCTTCATTATCGCTGATCCCCTGCAAGGCGCGATTGACTACGGTCTGAGTGTTGCGCTGTCCGACATAGTCATTCTGCGAGGGCACGGAGGTGGTAATGATTTTGCCGCTGGCATCAAGTACCTGAATCTCCGCCCCGTTAATGTAAAGATTATTAACCATACCACGTAGACTTTCTACAGCCGTTTCCTCGTCAACGGTACCAGCCTCACTACCAAATTTATCAGCAGTCAGGATGGATAGCATCTCCGCACGTGCTTTAAGATCCTTCGTGAAGTTATCCGTTAACGAGTTTTTCATCGAGCTGACAAAATAGACTCCAATTAACTGCATAGCTATCAGAATCAGCAGCACATAAATAATAATAAGCTTGGCCTGAATTGTCCGGAAAAAGGACCACCACTTCATCACAGTCCTCCGCTTTTAGGGCTATGCATCAAATAGCCAAGTCCGCGCCGAGTATAAATATATTCCGGCTTGCTGGGATTCTCCTCAATTTTCTCTCTTAGACGACGGATCGTCACGTCTACGGTCCGCACATCGCCGAAATACTCGAATCCCCACACGGCCTGCAGTAAATGCTCCCGGGTCATCACCTTACCCGCATGTTTAATCATATAGTAGAGCAGCTCATATTCACGATGGGTCAAATCAAGCGGCTCCCCACCCTTATATACCAGATACATATCTGTATCAATAAATAGATCAAAATGGTAAATACCCTGTCTGGTCTCTGCAGGTTCATTCGCCATTCCCGGCGGTGACGGTTTGTGCTGTCTCCGCATTTGGGCTTTCACTCTGGCGAGTAGCTCACGTGTACTAAAAGGTTTGGTCACATAATCATCCGCACCAAGCTCTAGACCAAGCACCTTATCAATCTCTCCGTCTTTGGCAGTAAGCATAATGATAGGAATGTCCAAATGTGCAGAACGAACCTCACGACAAACATCCATCCCGTCCTTACCAGGCAGCATAAGATCAAGCAGCATAAGATCAGGTTTTTTGGACAATGCCAATTCTACTGCACTGTTACCATCAAAAGCACAAATAACCTCGTAGCCTTCTTTTTCTAGATTAAACTTCAATATATCAGCAATAGGCTGTTCATCGTCTACTACCAGAATCGTTCCCATCTGCATGTCTCAGCTTCACCTTCCTATCCTTACTTAAAGATCATTCCTTTATTTTAACATACCTGTCTTACCGTCACATCCTACGAAATAAGGAATCGGCTTTCCCAGCAAAAAGAAACAGCTATATCGTCATTCCTATATTTTAAAAAAAATAAAACCGCTCGAGTTTAATCGAGCAGTTGAGGTTAACGTATGAATTATCGCAAATACTTCATTGGATTTACTGCAGTGCCATTCTTCCGAATCTCAAAATGCAGATGTGTTCCCGTCGAGCGTCCAGTATTGCCCATTACGCCAATTTTGGCGCCTTGTTCCAAACGCTGTCCCGTAGAAACGGAGATGCTGTTTAAGTGGCCATAATAGGTTTCGTATCCGTTACGGTGATCCACGATAACCACATTTCCATATCCGCTCTTCACACCAGCAAAGATTACAGTTCCGGCATCAGAGGCTTTAATGCTCCGGTTGCCAGATACCATATCTAGACCCTTATGAGCACGACTCCAGCGCTCACCGAAACTACTAGTAAGGGTTGCTCCGCTTACTGGCCAACTGAACATGCCTGTTCCTTCACCAACTACCTTCGTACCCCGATAAACCACTTCAGGGAGAGAAGATTTAATAACGGTCTGACCCAACCACTCTTCTTGTACGACCATTCCGTTTTTCTTTGTTAACCGATACTGCATTTCTTTAAGGCCCGTTTGTCCTGGACGAACGACCTTACTTTTGCCTGCTGGTAACTGGTCGCTTTTCCGCACGATCACTTCAGGCTCAGTAACCACCTGCTCTGACACTTGCTCTACAGTAACAACTGTAACATCTGGCTGTGGTACCTTCAGCTTCAGTGTATCTCCAATCTTCAAGGTTAGCTCTTTCACATCCGGGTTGTTACTATAGATCTCTTTTTGTGTAATTTCAAACCGTTTGGCAATCCCCGAAATCGTATCGCCCTCTTGAACGGTATAAAGAAGTGGTGCTTCTTTACCCTCGGTAAGAGTTTTGACCGCTTCCTGCACATCCAACACTTTGTTAGGATCTGTCTTCACTGGAACAATAGCAACTTCTTCACTAATTTTGACTGACTCCACTTGGTTAGGAGCTTTTGCTTTCGCAGCACTTGAACTTGAGGCTGCTGTTCTTGTGAGCTTACTAGCCGTTGCTACTTTAATTTGCGGAACATAATGATTCTTTACCCCTTCAAGCACCGCATTTGCGGTCTCTTGATCCTTAACAATACCAACCACCTTGCCATCTACCAATAATTGTACACCTACGGCATAGGCCTTCAGCATTCCATCTAGTTTATTAAGCGTTGCTTCACTATCAACTTCCGGCTTGTACGCTTTCTCCTGTTTAATTGTAATGCCTTCTGTCTGAAGCACCATCGTTGAATCCGGATACTTATCCTGATATTCCTGTTGCTTCTTATCATACAGCTGGTTAAGCTGTGCCTGATCGTTGAGCTTCCCGATCTCCTTACCCTTCACCAACACTTGATAGTAGGTTTCGGTATTAGCTGCTACATACTTTTTCTCTGCACCGATCAACACAGTGGTTAGAAGTACTAGGCCAACAGCTCCCAAAATCCAAGAGCGCCCGAATCTACGAGTCCCTTTTTCTTGATGAAAGTGTGTGGAGTCGTGACCGAAATTGTGGCTCTGCTGAACATCTGCTCCGGATTCTGCTGTGTCACTATCCTGCAGTTTCTCCATCCGGCGCATGAACTTAAATCCCTTCATGAAACTCTCCCTTTCAGTCCGCTCTGTCATCTGATATGAACGGCCAAGCTAGTTGTACGATCTCGATTATATAGATTACGACCATGAATGTTTCTGCTTAGTCTAGTTCTAAATTCCTGCTTCTAATGGACCCTCAAAAAGGTTACAATTGGTTACAAAAAATTAACCCTTTGAGCATCCTTGTCTAATGTACCATAGCTGATCGGAAAATTTCAACTTTGTACACATAAAAAAACCCACGAAATACGCGGGTTTTTTGCGCAAATATGAAAATTTAGCCTTTTTCTTGTGTCTAGAAATTGACAATTACTATGGTTGCTGTAGAGTTTCTGTAGTTGGTGTAAGCATTTTCATTATACTCTCGTATTCATCGGGATCAACATATTTGGCAATGACTTGTTGCAGCTCCTTAACCTCATCCTCCGTTAGACCATCCTCCATCGCCGTGGAGATTTTCTGCATCTCATCCTGCGGTAGTTTGGACATCAAGATATTGAATATATTTACCTTCTCCGCTGAAGGGAGATTATCTTTTAAGTCACCTATTGCCTCAGGTGTCATTACTAATTTCTGATCCTCTGAACTTCCACTCTGGCTTTCGTTAGTAGAAGACTCATTTGAGGCTTGGCCCATAACCGGTAAAGCATCCTCGGGTGCTTTTTCATCCACCGGCTCCCCTTTTTCAGGTGTATCCTTACTGTTATCTTTATCCTTGTTTACCGCGCTGCCTGTTGTCGTTGCTTCTTTATTCACATTATTGGAGTCCGATTGGCTATCCATGCCAATAATGCTCTTGACCATCCCACCTAAGCCTGGGCCTGGACTATCTACTTTAATATCGAAGCTCGCCAGCACCGACTGAATATAAGCATTTACAACCACGCCCGTAGTTAGAATTGAAAGTGTACTTGCGAGTACTACAATTAGACATACTCCCAGTGCACGCTTCACGATCTTCATTTCTTCTCTCCTCTCACCTATGTTCAAGTCTATCCGGTATATTTTTTCCATGTTTTTCTATACTCCCAGTATTGACTAGAACCGGCTTCGGGAAACATACGCATAAAAGTAAACATAAAAAAGAGACCTCTCGCGAGGTCTCTTATAAATGACTAAATTTATTTAGATATAAATTGGCATTACTTGATTCGTCTGCTCACGGTTACGGCCTACTGAGAAGATGGCGATCGGAATCCCTGTAAGCTCAGATACACGTTCAACATATCTGCGTGTATTTGCTGGCAGATCGTCCAATGTTTTTGCGGAAGTAATATCTTCGCTCCAACCTGGAAGCTCCTCATATACCGCTTCACACTCTGCCAGCATCTTAAGGCTAGCTGGGTAATGCGTGATTACTTCACCACGGTATTTGTAGCCTGTGCAGATCTTCACAGTCTCAAGTCCGCTCAGCACATCCAGCGAGTTAAGAGACAAGCCAGTGATTCCACTTACACGACGAGCGTGACTTACAACAACACTGTCAAACCAACCTACACGGCGAGCACGTCCTGTAACTGTGCCATATTCATGACCTGTTTCACGGATATAATCACCAGTGGCATCATTCAGTTCTGTAGGGAACGGGCCATCTCCAACACGAGTAGTGTAGGCTTTAGCAACCCCGATAACCTGTTTAATCTTAGAAGGTCCAACACCAGAACCTATGCATACGCCACCTGCAGAAGGGTTAGAAGAAGTAACAAACGGATACGTACCTTGATCGATATCAAGCATTACCCCTTGTGCACCCTCAAACAATACTTTGCGGTCTGCATCAATAGCTTCATTAAGAATGACCGACGTATCTGTCACATAATTACGTAGTACTTCCGCATATTCCAGGTACTGAGTCAGAATCTCTTCAACATCAAGAGCTTCCGCGCCATATACTTGAGTAATCACTTGGTTCTTCTCTTCCATCAAGTGACGAAGTCTCAATTCGAATTCCTCAGCGTCCATCAGGTCAGCAATACGGATACCGTTACGTGCAGCCTTATCCATGTAACATGGACCGATGCCTTTGCGTGTTGTACCAATCTTATTCGGACCCTTGCGGTCTTCTTCTAGAGCATCCAGTACCATGTGATAAGGCATAATAACATGAGCCCGGTCGCTGATCACTAAGTTTTTAGTGTCAAAGCCGTTCTCATGAATATAATTAATTTCTTGGATCAAGGCAGCTGGATTAATAACCATCCCGTTACCAATTACACAAGTCTTTTCTTTATAAAATACACCAGAAGGGATTAAGCTGAGCTTAAACTTCTCACCGTCAATCAGAATCGTGTGACCGGCATTATTGCCCCCTTGATAACGGGCAACCACATCTGCACTTTCCGCTAGAAAGTCAGTGATTTTCCCTTTACCTTCGTCTCCCCATTGTGTTCCCACGACGACTACCGTTGACATGTTCATTCCTCCGTAGGTGCTAGCAAGCACCATTATTTTTCATAATATGGGCCCTGTACGTCATTCTTATGTACGTAGCCCTCCGGACTCCAAGCGGATTTACCCACTAAAGGACAATACTCAGTGTAACAGCCGTTTTTTTCAAAGTCAAATAAAACGAACGATTACACAAAGAAATGTGCAATCGTTCGGATATCATACATGACAGGTTACCCAGCAAATGGTTCTGCATGTGCTCGCTCGTAGTTAACGAACTTGTTGAAGTTTTTAAGGAAGACAAGCTCTACTGTCCCAACGGGACCATTACGCTGTTTAGCTATAATAATTTCAATAATATTTTTCTTCTCAGTGTCCTGATTGTAATAGTCGTCACGATACAAGAACGCAACAATGTCGGCATCCTGCTCGATAGAACCGGATTCACGCAAGTCACTCATCATCGGTCGTTTATCCTGACGTTGTTCCACACCCCGGCTAAGCTGCGACAGGGCGATAACCGGCACGTCCAATTCACGAGCGATCTGCTTCAGTGTACGGGATATATCCGATACTTCCTGTTGACGGTTTTCCCCGCCTTTACCGCGGCCCTGAATGAGCTGCAAGTAGTCAATGACGATCATCCCCAGGCCCTTTTCCTTCTTGAGCCTACGGCATTTCGCACGAATATCCGTTACAGTAATCCCTGCTGTATCATCGATATAAATCTCCGCCTCCGATAGGGACTGAATGCCCATAGTCAGCTTCGACCAATCATCATCACTCTTGAAGTCACCGGTACGCATAGTATTCGCATCCAGATTAGCTTCGGCACAAATCATCCGCTGTACTAGCTGCGGCGCAGACATTTCCAGACTAAATATGGCAACCGTCTCTTTGGCACGTACGGCCACATTCTGAGCAATATTTAGTGCGAATGCTGTCTTACCTACAGAAGGACGGGCTGCAACAATAATCAAATCATTGCGCTGGAATCCATTAGTCATATGGTCTAAATCCACAAATCCCGTTGGAATACCTGACATGCCGCCCTTATCTTTATTCTGATGGAGGAGTTCAACCTTATCAAATACTTCCATCAAAACATCGCGGATTGCGATAAATCCACTGCCGCTGCGCCGGTTAGAGATTTCAAGAATTCGCCGTTCTGCATCACTCAGCATATCGGCTACATCTTCGCCGCCGGTGTAACCCTCGCTTACGATTTGCGTCGCTGTACGAATCAAACGCCGTAACATAGCCTTTTCTTCAATAATCTGCGCGTAGTATTCTACGTTAGCCGCAGTAGGCACAGCATGCGCCAGCTTAGCTAGGTAGCTAACACCACCAATATCTTCGAGCTCTCCCTTGTCCTGCAGTCTAGAAGTAAGCGTAACAAGATCAATCGGCTGGCTCTCTTCTCCGAGCTGCACCATCGCCTCAAAAATCATTTGATGCGCTTTATCGTAGAAGTCTTCGGTATTCACCCGTTCCATTGCAGTAATGAGCGCTTCATCCTGCAACAGAACAGCACCAATTACCGCTTGCTCCGCCTCAAGATTCTGCGGGGGAACCCGATCGAAAAAGAGATCTCCACCCATGTTACTCCTCCGTTACCTGAACCTTAAGGGTAGCCTTTACTTCAGTGTGTAGTTTTATACTTACTTGAAACACTCCCAAATGACGAATCGGCTCTCCTAGCTCAATCTTGCGCTTATCGATGGAAATGCTTTGAGTGGAAGCTAGCGTTTCAGCAATTTGTTTGCTGGTGATTGCGCCGAATAGGCGGCCGCCTTCACCTGCTTTTGCTTTCATAGTAAGGGTAAGCTCATCTATCTTCTTGCCCAGTTGCTGAGCTTCTTCTTTTTCGTTATCTTTACGACGTTGTTCAGCAGCTGCTTGATTCTCAAGCGTCTTCACGTTGCCTTCCGTTGCCGGACGAACTAATCCACGTGGTAATAGGAAGTTCGAAGCATAACCTTCGGATACCTCTTTAACCTGACCTTTTTTACCTTGACCCTTAACATCTTTTATGAAAATGACCTTCATTCGAATAAACCCTCTTTCGATTCGATTTCAGCCAGCACTTGCAGCAGTCTGGCTTCTGCTTCTTTACATGTTCCTTCTAGCTGTACCGCGGCGTTCGATAGATGCCCACCGCCCCCCATTTTTTCCATCACGACCTGTACATTCATACGCCCAAGTGATCGAGCACTAATGCTTATCAGGCCGTCTGGTCGCTCACTAATGACAAATGAAGCGACTACGTTCGTCATCCCAAGTAATGTATCCGCAGTCTGAGCGATAAGTAGCTGTGGAATCTTCATACCTGGTGCCGTAACGACCAATGCGATTTGATCATAAATCATACGCGCATGTTTGATAATTTCGGCTTTTGAAATATACTCCTGTAAATCCTCCTTCAACATACGCTGAATAAGAACGGTATCCGCACCATTTCGGCGCAGAAACCCTGCAGCTTCAAATGTACGTGACCCTGTATGCAGTGCAAAGTGCTTCGTATCTACAGTAATTCCCGCTAAAAGCATTGTAGCATCCAATGGACTAATCTTTACTTTCTCATGGATATATTGAAGCAACTCTGTCACCAGCTCACAGGTTGATGAAGCATAAGGCTCTAAATAGACAAGTACAGCATCGTTGATGAACTCTTCGCCTCTACGGTGATGATCCACCACCACAATTCTACTCGCATATTGCACAAGCCGCGGTTCCATTGTCATAGATGCCTTATGGGTATCTACAACAATAAGCAGTGTATGCTCCGTCATCACTTGTAAAGACTGCTCCGTTGTGATGAACGACTTATACAATTCATCATCTTTCCGAATCTGCTCCATCATGTTCGTTATGGAAGGATTAGGAGTCTCCATCACAATGCTAGCCTCTACATTATACATCTGTGCGGCTCTCAGAAGGCCAATCGCAGCACCAACAGCATCGATATCTGGTGTGCGGTGGCCGAGGATCAGCACACGGTCGCTCTCCTGCATTAAATCACGCAGCGCATGCGCAATGACTCGTGCCCGCACTCGTGTACGCTTCTCCGCAGCATTACTCTTTCCACCGTAGAAAGACAACCTCTGACCTGCTTTTACAGCAGCCTGATCCCCACCTCGGCCGAGCGCCATATCCAAACTGGATTGTGCTAAAGCACCTAGCTCGCTTGCAGAGTCCGCTCCAAATGCCATACCAATACTCAGTGTCATAGGCACTTTAAGGTCGGCCGTCATCTCCCTAATCTCATCGAGAATAACGAATCGACTTTCTTCCAGTGCTTGCAGACTACGATGATTAAGTAGCATTAAATAACGCTCAGACGACAGACGCCGCAGATAAACATCAAACTGTTTACTCCATTCGGTGATCTCACTCGCTACCTTAGCGATCAGAGAAGTACGCTGTTGATCATCCATTCCTTGAGCAGATTCATCTAGATTATCCATCATCACTATGCCAATCGCCAGCTTCTCATCCTCATAACGTTCACGTAGCACCACAAGCTCAGTGATGTCATACATGTAAAGAATACGTTCACTTGGAATAATGACAGCTTGATAAAATCGTTCATCCACAGTGAGCTCAAGGCGAGTGTCATGCAATACGCCTTCTTTGTGAACATCCCTTTTTCCCGAGACATTCGTCGTAAAAAAAGACTGCATATCCGGCAGCAATTCCAGTAGCGGCTCCCCAACTAAAGACTTGCGCGTAAAAATATCACCAGCATAACGGTTATTCCATTCTACTGTTCGATCTTCGCTAAACAGAATGATTCCGAGGGGCAGCATACTCACTGCTTCTCCCTCCACTCGCTTAATACGAAAAGTTAATCCATTAATATATTCCACCAGATTACGGCGGAACGAAATTTCCGTCTTCAGCATATAGAAGCATAATGTACCTGCCAGAAACAGGCTAACGACCCCAAGAGCCCAGTTATAAATACTAACAATTATAATAAGGGCCAACAGCAGCATGAACGCCCATACGGTATGATAGCCGTGCCAGCGTCTTTGCAGAAATTTAGGCATGAACTCTCACCCTATCGTTTCGATTTCGTCACATACTCCCGCAGTGGGAAAGCAAGATCAATAATACCGATAATGCGTAGCGGCGGCAGCAAAATGACCGGTATTGCTAGCAGAATGGCAACCATCTTGTTCCATTTGCGTTCATGCGCCAGGAAGAAGAAGAATCCAATCGCCTGAATCATAAAGCCAATTCGTAGCAACGGCAGCAGATTGGCAGAAATCATGAGGATGTAATTATTTTCTGATCCTGAGAAGAAGAGCTGAAGAACCACACCAATCAAATAATACCAAATAAACGATCTCGAAAGTCTCCATTCACGAGCAGGCTTCATCTTAGGCACTGCATAATTCATACTGTTCAGAATCGGACGAACAATAGAATGCGTAATGACAGCTATCATAAAAGAGCTTACGATTAGAGTCATTGGGATCATTTGAACCGTCATATGACTTAGCTTGTTTACATCCTCAGTCGTAAATCCAAGATCAGTAAACAGGGGATTAGTAGTACCAAGATCAGACAGAGGCGAGTTAACCATCTGCAGCACATCGTTCACATAGTTAGACAAATCAAAGTTAAATAACGCCGTACCGAGTAATAACAGTAACAGGAATTCTCCAAGAATCGTAACCGTACCTGCAATCACGGTAGATACTGCTGAAGCATGTCTTTTATACCAACGTCCCATAACCAGAGCAGGTATTAAGAAATAAGCCGCGATCAGCACATAAATAGGTGTAATCAGACCAACAATCAGCAACACCGGCAATACGTGTAGAACGAATTGTTTGGTGTTCAGCGTAGTGAATAACACTACTGCCGGAACAATCATAAATAGGGTAGTGATGATGAGCAATGGAGTCGTTAAACTAAGCAGCAAAAGTAAATATACTACGCTCCAAGCCACAGATGACCAGCGAAATTTCAACAGTATTCACCTCTTACGCATATGTTCTTCTAAAGCAGATATATCTTGATACCATTCTTCCAGTTGATGCCCTTCCTGCTTATGCTTTCTGAGCTTCTCGAGTAGCAAGTCATCTAATTGACGATAGGGAATCCCTAGTCTGCGGCCCAAAATATAAGAGCTCATAATCAAACTAGCCAGGCTGTCGCCCACACGGGTAGTACTGCCTTCCCATAACGCTTTAAATAACCGTGAAACTTGGTCAATCACTTCTGTTTTTAACCATTCAATTACCTTGGCGCGTTTAGCGACATCCAGATCCTTCGGCACATTGGACACGTCTCTCTACCTCCGGCAAAAAGCTTTATTCTCCATTATAGCATAAAAAATTCCGTGTCACACAAGGGCGCCCCGCGCACCTTAAGTATGCTTCAACAAGGGATGAACTAGTACTTCTCACATTTTTAAAAAAGACCTGCTTTCCGTTATCGCCGGAAATACAGGCCTTGTTCCGATTGCTTCTATTACCGCGAATAAATTGGGCTATAATGACTCTTGAGATTGTTTTGATACAAATTTCTCACAATATTCTATGACTTGACTCCGGCGAACGATGCCAATAAACCGGTTCATATCATCGACTACAGGAACAAAGTTCTGTACCTTAGCCAAATTAATCAGATCTTCCATATCCGCATCAATCGAGACAGGTCTGTTATTCATCCTCAACGGCAAATCTTTAAGCAAGAATTTTGAAGCGTTCTCGAAAGTAACCTTGCCCTCGGATTCCTTCATATACCAGAGCAGATCACCTTCTGTAACCGTACCAGCGTATTCTCCATTTCGGTTCAGAATAGGGACAGCAGTATAACGGTGATACTCCATCCTCTCCAACGTTTGGCGTAGCGTTGAATCGATCGTTACGCAAGCGACTTCCTGTTTCGGAAGTAAAAAAAATGCAATATTCATCTCTTGATCCTCCTCAAAGAGTTCCGAAGGAATTACGGTTCTTTAACTTCCTTTTACTACCATGCAAAATTATTAATACGTGGCAGCTTAATAATAGTTCCAATACATTATAGCATGAAGACAGTAAGCAGCAGCCATAAGAATGTGAATGGCTGCTGCAATTAATTATATGAGTTTGAACTCCACTTTAGAATTATTGCGTAACTGCTGTTGATTTAGGCTCCAGTGCATTGCTTGCTTTTCCCGGCTCAATTAGTTGATCTACAGGTGTTGCTGCGCTCATCCAGTTGTCGATCATCGCCTTAGCTTCACTCAAATCCTCTTCATCAACGATATCATAGTAAACACCATCCATACGTTTACCTTCACCCATAACTGTGAAGCTTGAGATATCCATGCCTTTTCCGCCCATGAATTTTTTGGCTAGACTAATGATCATCGAAGGCTCTATATCGGTTTTAAAATTATCTCCCATAATATCCAACAGCTTCGGAATGTTGCCAATTTGACTGATCGATAACATTTTATTCGCTACAACATCAATAAAAACCTGTTGACGTTTGGTACGGTTAAAGTCACTATCCTCCCGATAACGCGTATAGTTCAGTGCTTCTTGTCCGTTATAAAGCGACTTTCCAGCTTCAATTGTAAACTTTTCATGGTCCTTACCTTTGTTCACAATGTCTTTCTTAATCGGCAGCGGAACGCCTCCAATAGCATCTACAGCATCCTTGAGTCCTTTAAAATTTATTGTCGCATAGTATTGAATATCATGACCGAGCAGCGCTTCTAGGGAATCCTTGGCCATCTGCTGCCCCCCAAAAGCATAGGCATGTGTAATCTTATCCTTTTTATTATCCTTATGACCTATAATTTCCGTATACGTATCACGCGGAATAGAAATGAGCAGGATCTTATAGTCCTCGGGCCGAACAACAGCGTACATCATGGTATCTGAACGTGCCGTTTCATTATCACGTTGATCGGTACCTAAGAGCATAATTGAGAACGGATCGCTCTTGTATACAACCGGTTCTGGCTTAACCTTATTATCATCCTTAAGCGGCTGGTAAGATTCTTCCTTTAGCTTAGTTTCAACCCGATCAGACAAAAAGAGGTCGAAGGCTAATACAGCCAGGGAATTACGAAACAGAAAGCCTCCCGCTATAATAACAACAAGAACAATGAGGGCGATATATCTTTTCTTTATTTTTTTCATCTTTGATTCCTTCATTTTTGATTCCTTCTTTATTGTAGAATAATTGCTTGCCATATATATAATGCTTCCCGAATCTTTATCAGGCAGTCATGACTTTATTTCTCACGGCGATCAACTGACCTTTATTCCATTATCTTATTGTCCCCCCATTCAAGAAATTCAGGTCATTCAAAATTATAGAAAAAAAGTTTTTGGCGGTTCTAAAATAATGTGGACTAAAACAATATTTCTATTGTAATCACTAAATGGATAAAAAGAAACCACAAATAACGACATGAATAGGGAAAAAGCACCAAACCAAGTAATAAATACTGGTATGGCGCTCCGACTTTAGTTCCTATTTCTGAGCGGATTCATCATATGTTTAACCCGATCTCCGGATTGTAAACCACGGAAAAATCCGTAATCAAATAATTTTGCTGCCCCTTTAAATCGGCTCTCATAAGACTTTGCCCCCATAACGACCGCAATAAGCCTATGCCCATCTCGCTGAGCCGAGCCTGCAATACAGTATCCTGCCCGGTTATTATGTCCAGTCTTTAAACCATCTGTACCCTCATAAGCGTAAATGCCACCCATAGCTGGCAACATGAAATTGCTATTACTTACATATAGCCCCTTATTCTTTAAATGCATTTGTGTACGGCTGGAAATATTGAGAATATCCGGATGATGATAGATTAGTGCGGCAGCCAATTTAGCGGTATCACGAGCTGTCATCATAGTCTCACCGCTGATATGCATATTCGGATCAGTGAAACCAAGGTCCTTACCTGATAGTCCCGTTGCATTAGTAAATATTGTACGAGAAGATAAGCCTAGACTACGTGCCTTATCGTTCATCATGAGCACAAAAGAGGCTTCTGAACCAGCCATATACTCAGCCAATGCAACAGTAGCATCGTTGGCAGAATAAATAGTGACTCCTTCGAATAATTCTCTTATAGTATAGAATTCTCCCCGCTTCAATGAGAGACTTGTGCCGCCCATTTTACTTGCATAGGCACTAATTGGGACTCTATCCTCCCATCTAATCATTCCAGAGGAGATTTGATCCAGCACAATCATTTCTGTCATTAATTTAGATACACTGGCCGGTGGCATGGGTACATCACCATTAATATCCACCCATATATCTCCGGTATCCATATCTAGAAGCACTGCTGATTCCGCGTCAATATTCGGTTTAAAACCAAGCCCAGTTGGCCTCCATACCGCAATTGAGACAACGACTAATACAGCTGCGATTGCCCCCACTACTATCCGTCTCTTCATCGTCGTCATCCTCCATACTATATATGACGAATGAAACTACAATTTGATTTCACTTTTCACAAAAAATTATTATTTTATTTTTCGTCCTCTTCCTTAATCCACCATTTGTAAGGGTCTATAATTGTACTTATAGAATTTACACGAACGCCCTGTAGGCGCTTATTTACTGGAACAATGGCTTTTCGTTCGGCAAGAAAGATCATAGGTACCTCTTCATTAACCAGCTTCTGCCACTCATAATATATTTCTTTACGATAATCCATATCATATGCCTTCATACTTACGCCTTCACGAATCAGCTCTTCATTCCGCTCTGAAGACCAACGGGGATAGTTCCATAGATCATTTTCTCTCCATAGACCTGTTGGATCGGGATCACTCGCTAGCCCCCATACTCCGTAAAATAGTTCGATAGACGGATCATCGGCTTCCACTGCGTCGTAGAAAGCATGGAATTCCTTTAATGCTCCACCGTTTAGCTGTACATCGAGTCCAACATCACGCCAATTTCTTAAAATGGCATTGGTACGTAGCTCTGCTGTTTGACTGCCTAGCATAGAATCAAAATGGATCATCAGCTTCTGGCCCTTTGGGTCTTCTCGTAATCCGTCACCATCTAGATCCAAGAACCCAGCAGCATCCAGCAGTTCCTTGGCCTTGGTAGGATTATACAGATAAGCATTAATCTCAGTATCAGGGATCTTCGCCCAGCTAGTGCTAGATATAGGAGTCTCTACAGGCTCAGCTAGACCGTGGGAATATGCTTTGATGATCCCTTCACGATCTAAAGCATAATACATAGCTTGTCGTAATCTTTTGTCTTCAAATTTAGGATTATCCATTACGATGGTCTCGGTTTCCGTATCCCAATGCCCGAATTTAAAACCTATATATTCATAGCCTAGCTCAGCAGTTTGCAGGATGTTAATATTACTCAGTTTTTTTAGATCATCATAAGCATCCCGAGGGGCTGACTCTATGTCAATCTCTCCTGTTTGAAAGCGTTCAGCCACTTCCTTATCGTCAAATGCCTTATACACTATCCCATCCAATAGCGCTTTGCCCTTGTAATATTGATCAAAACGTTTCATTTCTACCCTCTGGCCAGGCTGAATATGTTCAACCTCAAAAGGGCCAATACCTATAGGAGATTTTCGCATCTGGTCACTTTCAGGCATATCTTTAACAGCAATTCCAGTATAGTATTTTTTATTCATCGGATAGGGCCACAGACTATCGATGGTGTTTACCCGTGCAGCAGTTACAGTTATTTTTAAAGTATAAGGATCTATAACCTTCAATCCGGATATGCCCTTCGCTTCTCCCTCATGATAGGCCTCTGCACCCTGAATCATTTCAACACTATAATAATGCGAGCCCGTATAATCTGGACTAGCAATAGTTTCAATTGCGAATTTCCAATCCTCTACCGTTAATTCATCACCGTTATGCCAACGGATTCCTGGTTTAATTTTAAATGTAAATACTTTATGATCATCAGATTCCTGCCAAGAGGCGATATTAGGAACCGTCACTAGTTCATCATTTACCTGAAACATCGGCTCAGTAATAAATTCCAGCACATGAAAATCATCTTCACCTTCATAAAAAGCAGGCTCAAACAAACCCGTAAATGGTGAGGAGAATCCGTAGGTAACTACTCCACCAGCTTGTGGCTTATCGTCTACTAAATTATGGCGCGAAGATAATGGATTACTGCTAGAAGTTGTTCTACTACATGCTGACAATAGAGTTGCCATCACGAGCAGCATTAACAACAACCTGCATATTTTCTTATTATTCATGTGTTTCTTCCCTTCTCTAGTTGAACGTATATCTACATTTAAGTTATGGAACATAAATATTTTTACTGTAACAAAGTTTTATGGTGGTTACAATTACTTCTAAGCCCTAGGCCTTTACTCCTGCTTGAAATTCACTTATTTCGTTATATCTATAAAAAAAGACCTGTCTCGTGGACAGATCTTGATTGAATCTATTCTTCATCTCTGTGCGTAATCGTTAAACCCTCAACATGCTTACGCTGCATCAACTTGCGCTTTTTACGTGTATCCTTACTCTCAAAAATAATATCAAAGTCATATTCCTCAGGGTATAGCTCTTCTTTTGAAAGATAGGGCTTCAACCGCTTATGGTTAATTTTCATTTTTTGCTTCTGTATCATCACCCCAACCATTCCTAAATGATCTCTCTTCTCATAAACGATCCCTGTGCGGCCGAGTGACGTTACCACAACTGCATCTCCAATTTCAAATTGAATCAGCTTCTCCTTGCTGCGGTCAGATGGAGTAGCCTCTTCTTCTGCATTGCCATGTTCCTCTACTGGAAGTGCAGCATATTCTTGTTCTCCATCTTCTTTGCTGAAAAGACTTCCCCATGCCTCTCCACTGCCTTTCTGTAGCCTTTGTTGCTGCGCCGCTACGATTTCCCATGATCTCTTAATAACGTTATCCTGTATCCCCAGCTTTTTAGCGATCTGCAGAGCGTAACTTTCCCCCGCTTCTCCAATCGTCAATCGATACAACGGCTGTAGCGTTTCTTTATCAAATTCCATTCGCGCATTTTGAAAGCCTGTCGTTGCGGCTGCAAAGGCTTTTAGCTCATTAAAATGTGTAGTAACAATAATATTCGCCCCTTTATGGCTCAGCTCTTCCAGAATCGCGATAGAGAGCGCAATGCCTTCCCCGGGATCCGTACCAGCCGCCAGCTCGTCAATGAGCAGCAGCACCCCTTTAGATGCATCTCTCAGCATTCCCTCAATACTCTTCATTTGCGCCGAGAATGTGCTGAGTGATTGTGCCAGACTTTGTCCATCGCCAATTACACTGATTACATCCGTAAAAATAGTGAATTCGCTACCCTCCTCGACCGGAATCAACAGCCCCGATTGAGCCATGATCGTCAGCAGCCCTAGTGTCTTAAGGACCACAGTTTTACCACCTGTATTTGGGCCTGTAATGATAAGGGATTTATACCCCTTACCAACCTCCAGATTGATCGGAATCATCCCCTTCAGCATGGGATGCCTGCCTCCATTCATCTTTAGAAAGCCTTTCGCATTCAGCGTAACAGAAGATGCCCCCAGTGTTCGTGCATATTTAGCTTTAGCAAAAATAAAATCATACGTGCCCGTAGCCTCAATATTAAGGTGCAGGGCAGCCTGTTCCTGTTCTACCAAGCTAGTCAGCATGCTGAGGATTACAGCTTCTTCTCGCGCTTCTTCACCCAAAAGCAAATCAAGCTCAATTTGGAGAGCAGCGATCTCGTCTGGTTCAATAAATACCGTCTGTCCACTTGTGGATTGATCAAGCACCGATCCTTTTATTTGTTTATGATATTCCCGTTTTACGGGGATAACGTAACGCCCACCTCGTTGACTATAAATATTCTCCTGCAAAATCGATTGATGGCGTGACATAATTCCGTCGATTTTTTTATGAAGACGTTCTTTAGCCACTACAATCCGTTTACGAACTCGCTCTAACCCCTTACTTGCTCCATCATCAATCGCACCAAAACGGATACAGCGATCAATAGCCTCCCTCACGTGATTTAACTCCATTAACGAGGATGCATATGCTGCAATCCGTGGAGCGCTCTGTTCTTTAGAGGCCATATATTTGCGCAGTTGACTACAGCTCTTAAGAAATGTAGCAACCGCAGTGAAATCTTGCTCACTGTACAAATATCCCGTCCCCATTAATGACATGATCCACTCAATGCCTTCTAATGAAGGAATGGGTACACTCGATCCTCGTTCCAGCAGTTCTTTAGCTTCAGAAGTTTCCTCCATTGCTCTTTGAATCGTCGGCAAGTAGGTCATTGGCATAAGCTCTTCTACAGCTTTTTTTCCTACATAAGATACTGCGTGGCGCCCAAGCTCTGTTTTAATGATTTCGTATTCCAGCATGTTTAGACTTTGTAAATTCACAGCAAATCCTCCTTCAAATCTCTATTGGTTTGGCCCTCATTCTCCATAACGCAAAGAAGGGCAAAGAATGCCACTATGGCAGTCCTTGCCCTTCTTTTTATACTGATGCCCTCTATCGTCCTAAGGCCCCAAAATGAGAACAGGTGCCGAAAAACAAAAAAACCGTGCAATAAGAGCACGGTTAATTACAAAGAGAACAACAGCCGTAAAGAGGCCATTTGACGCTTCGTGTGTTCTTAACTAAATCATCCACCCGTAAGGAACAACAGACTGTTGCGTAATACGAACTCAAATAGAGCACGTAATCGCCTCATGACGAGCCTGCTTAAGCCTTCCTAATCAAGTGTTATGAAATTGCTAGTTAAGAACGGTCACCGACATCAAAATTTCCCCTTTAGTTATAGGATAGCTGTAATTTAACATAATAAAGTGCCAACGTCAAACGATTCAACGCCCAAATAATTGGATTTCATGCTTACCCTACTATTAATGCTTCCTTTTCTGCATACAAAAAAAGCAGCCGGTTTCCCGACTGCTTTTATAAAACGTCCTATTCCGTTGTGTAAGGAAGCAACGCGATTTGACGCGAGCGTTTTACAGCAATGGTAAGAGCGCGTTGGTATTTTGCACTTGTACCTGTTACACGACGTGGCAAAATCTTTCCACGTTCGCTGATGAACTTCTTAAGAAGTTCGGTATCTTTATAATCAATGTGAGTAATCTTGTTCACAGTGAAAAAGCAAACTTTTTTACGCTTGTTGCGTCCACCACGACGTGCCGGTCTTTTGTCGTTGTCAGCGCCTTCTCTTGGTTTAAAAGCCATATTCTTTTCAGTCCTTCCTAATTAAAATGGCAAATCATCATCCGATATATCAATCGGTTTACCATCGCCCGAAAAAGGATCTTGAGTATTGTTGTTACGCGAGAAATTATTGTTGTTATTTCCGCGTCCAGCGTTACCACCGCCACCATATGCTGGCTCTTCAGGCATACTACTTGCACCACTTGAAGTATTTCCACCTTCACGGCTCTGTGAAGATTCCAGGAAACGAACATTATCAGCAATAACTTCAGTTACGTATACACGTTTGCCTTCGTTATTCTCATAATTCCGCACTTGGATGCGTCCTTCTACTGCTGTCAGACGACCTTTGCGCAAGTAATTGGCACAGGTTTCTGCTAGCTGTCTCCAGGTTACAACCGGGATGAAGTCTGCCTCACGTTCACCGTTCTGGCCCGTAAAGTTACGATCTACGGCTAGCGTAAATTGCGTTACGGCAACACCAGCGGGAGTATAACGAAGTTCCGGGTCACGGGTCAACCGTCCGATCAAAATGATACGGTTCAACAATTCTGGTCCCCTCCTTTAGAGCGATTCATTACAAAGCTTGTCAAGATCTTAAGCAACGTCGTTCGTAATGAGATAACGAATAACTTCGTCAGAAATCTTCATAAGACGTTCTAATTCAGTAACTACTGCAGGTTCTGCATTGAAGTTAACCAAAACATAAACGCCATCACGGAATTTCTTGATCTCATACGCAAGACGGCGTTTACCTTGCACTTCGTGCTTTGTAATTTCCCCGCCATTGGAGATGATGCCTTGGAATTTATCGACTGCTGCTTGAACGGCTTCTTGTTCAATGTCAGGACGAATAATGTACATCACTTCATATTTGCGCATAATTTTCACCTCCTTATGGTCTGAGGCCCCTAATCACGTCAGGAGCAAGGAACGAGCACAAACATAGACTCGCACCTGATTAATATACCAAAATGAACAGCAGAGTGCAAGCAATATTAATACAGGACAACTCCTCCTCCTCTTTTTACATGAAAAAATCACTACCTGCACACAATAATTACGAATTCATCTACACTAAAAAAGGAGGAATAATAATGGGTGAGAAGACGGAATATGAAGAAGGCGACAAAGCCCCCAATCCAGGCATGTATACAGAGGTAGGCGAAGCGCGAAGCTTCCATACTGAGATTTCGAATCCACAGCACATTAAAATGGAAAAAGGGGATACCTTCCCTGAGACCACCAACAAAAATCGAAAGTGGAAAAAGGTTGAAAAAGCACGGGTCCACTAATTCAAAAATATTTTAAAAATAAATGTGTATAAAAAAACTGACATTACACATACTATACTCAGGCAGTACAAAAGAGAGGTGTGGTTCCGTTGGCCGTCGTAGACGAACACAATCACAGGAGATCTGATTCAGCATCTATTGTAAGCTGGGAAGAGTAGTGGGTTATTGCCTTAAAAAAGCATTAGCCTCAGCAACGCCTAAATCACTTTAGTCGCTATAAACAGAGAAATTCCAAACATCATTGATGTACTGCCTCCTGAAGAAGGACCCGAAAGGGCCCTTCTTTTTGCGTTATATATTATCCTGTGTATCGGCTATTATAGACACAAAAAAACCTCCGTTACAGGAACGAAGGATTCATTAAATGTTATATATGCTGAAGTGGCGGAGAGGGTGGGATTCGAACCCACGCACGCTTTGACACGCCTAACTGATTTCGAGTCAGCCCCCTTGGGCCTCTTGGGTACCTCTCCGCAGCAAAAATAATTGTATCATGCAGACATGCCATTTGCAAGCTTAATTATTGTCTGTATTTCCCTCCGCAGAGCGCAGTACCTTCTTCATATTCTTCTCGAATTTAGCACGGGGAATCAGAACACTATGCTGACAGCCTGTACATTTAATTCGGATATCCATCCCCATGCGAATGATTTCCATCTCATTAGATCCACAAGGATGCTGCTTCTTCATTTGCACTATATCCCCAAGCTGAAAAACTTTACGTTCCACTATTCTTCCCCCTCTTCTCCTTCTTGTGTAGCTGCGATTTGCCGTCTTGACCCAGTGCGTGCCGACCCTGTAACTTCTAGTGCATGTTCTGTTTTTGCAAGATCTATTTCAGCCTTCGCCTCTGCCTCTGCTTCCTTTCGTGCTTCTTCTTCAGCTTGAGCCAGTTCCAGCATACTCTGTTTCTCTAATGCCTGCTTTATGTCGTTCTGAATTTGTCTTTCCGCTGCATCTCTTGCATTAGGAGCACAGCTGGCAGCTATACGAATCACATATTCCGAGGTACTCATGGACTGTATACCGAGCACATTAGGGTAAGCAAGCACATTGGAGTTGCGCTCTTCTATTCCTTTTAGCGCCTCGCCAATTAATCCTAACGTGGCTTCCAAGCTTCGCTCCATTTTAACAGGAACATCAACTACAGCCAATGCATTGGAAAGAGAGTAGTTCGTCACATTTGTAATTAGTCCATTAGGGATAATAAAAACTTCTCCGGTTGTACTTAACAGTCTTGTTGTTCGCAATCCGATTAATTCTACAGTCCCTTTATAAGTACCTGTCTGAATTACATCACCAACCGCAAATTGGTCCTCCAAAATAATAAAGAAACCTGTAATAACATCCTTCACCAGACTTTGTGCTCCAAAACCTACTGCTAGACCAAGCACACCCGCTCCGGCCAACAAGGGTGCTAAATCGAATTGGAACTCTGAAAGAACGAGCATAATCATCACAAAATTACAGATAACCGTTACTACATTTTTCATCAATTCCCCTACCGTAGTAAACCTTCGTGTGTTAGACAGAATTCTGCCGCCGGTTTTACGTTCAAGCGAACGATCAATAATATTAGAAACAATTTTAATAATAACCCTAGTTAAGAGAAAAATAATAAGAATTCGTAGTCCTGAGAATAAGACATTGGCCCACATATCAGCATCGGTAAACCAATTCCACACCTTATCTTTAAAACGCAAGGCATCTTTTACAGCATCACCGGGAGTAGTAGCCTCTAATATCCACCTATTCATATTGTATAGTCCTCCCTACCTCTCAATCAGTATGTAGTTCTCGTTGTGTTTTCCGTAGATACCGCGTATTTCGATATTCTGTTCCGTTACTATCCTTTGTACCTCTTCCAGTGCACTTTGATAAAACTGAATCGATATCGCGCATCCTGCCGTGATCTCTTTCGGGGTTGGAAATATATCAATTTCAATTTCCGCATACTCAAGCAGCATTTCAGCACGAAGCGCCTGCTGGGTAGAGTCAAACGCGATCAACATCTCTTCCTGCATATACGTTACGCCTCCCATAGGTTTATCGTCCTATCTCTTGCCGCTGTAGTATAAAACCCCTCTTCTATCCATATACTAGATACCATCAAATAGAATCAGCTTCAGAAAGGAAGATGGTATGAATTTTTCATCCAAAGCTACATCAGCGCAAGAAACGTCCTGTTTAAAAATATCACATACCGATCCCGATATCTATTCTGCTATTACCCACCGGCTACTGTTTCACTTTGCACGTACACGCCCGGAAACACAGATTGTCGTCATTTGTGTAGGTACGGACCGATCCACAGGAGATTCTCTTGGCCCTCTTGTTGGCACTGCATTGTCACGTTTTCATAGTCCGCTGTTTCATTTATATGGAACTCTTGAGGAGCCTGTCCATGCCGTTAACCTTGAGGAAACTCTATCCCTGATCAACGAAAGATATAGTAACCCCTTTATCATAGGTATAGATGCTTGTTTAGGTCACTCTACTAGTGTGGGATGCATCCAAGTCGTTGAAGGGCCCTTGAGACCAGGTGCTGGCGTAAATAAACAATTGCCGCCGGTAGGTGATATCCATTTGACGGGAATCGTTAATGTCGGCGGCTTTATGGAGTATTTTGTATTACAGAACACGCGTTTAAGTTTAGTTATGCGATTATCTGATATTATAGCTACAAGTCTATATTCTGCCTTAAAGCAATGGAATCTTCATGCTAGGTCCGCTGCAACGCGAGAGTGACTACTTCTTTTTCTTCAGGTGATAAGACATATTGTGATTCGCCATTCTGCATAGGTTTAGAGTAAATGTAAGAATTCTCACGATTATGAAGACTGGTTAATACAATACCACTACTGTTGTCATCCAGTATAGCGACTGAGAAACTCAGATCATTGCCACGTTCACCAAAGGCATTATAACGCTTCAGCGCAATATTGGACTTCATGCCACGCATTCTAGTTTGAGTTGCTTCTAATACGGTTTTTTGCTCACGTTGTTCTTCTTCCAGCATGTCGCTTTGGTTCTTCAGATCAATTAGAAGGCCTTCCAGATCCTCCACACCGCTCCCAGCCATCATGGCCTCATATTTACGCCGCATAGCACGCAGCTTAGCCCCCTGGGCGATTACAGTGATTATCAGCACCAACATAATTACTGTAAAACCAAACACAAACCACTGCAACTGCTCACTAATTAATTGATTTAATTCAGACATGAATGGACCATCCTTTTTATTCATCTGCTGCGGGCATTGCCATATAACTCATCCATAGCAGCCAGCATTCTGCTTATATTATGCTCTGTCGTATCTACACCTACACTCGCCCGAACAGCACCACTCTCTAGCGTGTCAACCGCCTTATGTGCCAAAGGGGTACAATGCATACCCGCTCTGACCGCAATTTTATAATCACGATCTAGACGGTAAGCAATATTCGCCGACTCTTCTCCATCTACTACAAACGATACAATACCGGTTCTTGGCGCCCCTAGTGAGGGCCCTAATAGTCTAATGCCTGGAATGTGGGACAACCCCTCCATTAGTCTTTGGGTTAATGTCCATTCTTTTTCATGAATCATGCTTATCCCTAAAGATTGTACCTTTTGAACACCTGCTAGTAAACCGGCAATCCCTACCGTATTTTGCGTCCCCGCTTCATACCGATCTGGACGAACAGAGGGCTGTTCACTATTTTCAGATTGACTACCTGTCCCTCCATGCATTAAGGGTTCAAGATCCAATTCAGGTGATATATAAAGCCCGCCAGTTCCTTGTGGTCCAAGCAGCCCTTTATGCCCCGGAAATGCTAATAAGTCTATATTCATTTTTTTAACATCAATATCAAGTGAGCCTGCACTTTGAGCTGCATCCACTAGAAACACAGCATCATGCGATTTAACGATATCACCAATATCACCGATAGGGAGTATACTTCCTAGTAAATTAGAGCTGTGATTGCAGATCACCATTTTGGTATTCGGTTGGAAAGCACTTTTTAGTTCTTTTAAATCCAATTGCCCTTCACGATCCACTTTTAGATAATCAACTTTTATCCCTAGTGTCTTACGCAAGTATTCCAGCGGCCGTCTCACAGAATTGTGTTCTGTCATCGTTGAAATCACGTGATCTCCCGCTTTAAGCGTCCCTCTGATCGCCATATTCAAACTCATTGTAGTATTATGGGTAAAAGCTATATCTTGCGCATTAGATACACCGAACAATCCCGCCAGCACATTCCGTGTCCTTACTAACACTCGACCGCTTCCTATCGCTAGCGAGTAATTACCTCTACCAGCATTCGCTCCTGACTGCAAAGCATTCATCATCGCAGCTGCAACCTCTGGTGGTTTAGGCCACGAAGTAGCTGCATGATCCAGATATACGAAGTCTTCCATAACCTCGCTCCTCGCCTATTACCCTTTTTTAATCAACTTATTCAAAAAAAACATACCCCTAATTATCCGATTAAGGATATCTCAGGATATGTTCTTGGCATAGATACCCATTTAGTTACCCAATAATTCCAACAATCTTTCTAAATCCTGAGCACTGTAGTAATTCAGTTCAATCTTCCCTTTTTCCTTGCCCTGTTTTATTTTCACCGTTGTTTTAAAACGTTCACGCAATACTTCCTCTACATTATCAATATAGGGATCACGTTTAATAACTTTGACTTTAACTCCATTAGTAGGTTTTCGGTCCAAGTTCTTCACTGTTTCTTCTAGCTCTCTTACACTCCACTGTTGTTCCACGCATTGTTCGGCTAGTTGTTTAATTACTTCTGGATCCTTTAAAGCAACAATTGCCCGCGCATGCCCCATTGACATTGTTCCACGTGAAACATATTCTTTTACTTCTTCAGGTAAAGAAAG
The DNA here is from genome assembly GCF_976954365.1 of Paenibacillus sp. Marseille-Q9583. Classification (NCBI taxonomy): domain Bacteria; kingdom Bacillati; phylum Bacillota; class Bacilli; order Caryophanales; family Paenibacillaceae; genus Paenibacillus; species Paenibacillus sp. Marseille-Q9583. Next base: position 21,735 of record NZ_CDRJTB010000034.1, on the reverse strand, counting down.
CAATCTCAGGAAATTGGCGATATGTGATCTGGACTTTCCTACCTTAAGCGAGAGTTCTTCCTGCGTGAGTGAAAACTGATCCATTAGGCCTTGGTAAGCCACTGCAATTTCCATTGCATTTAAGTTCTCACGTTGCAAGTTCTCGATTAATGCTATCTCCATGACCTGTTGATCACTAAGGTTTCTAACGACTGCCGGAATTGTAGCTTTGCCACAATATTGCGAGGCACGGAATCTGCGTTCGCCGGCAATGATCTCATACCCCTTCAATACGCTACGAACAATAATCGGCTGAATCACGCCATGTTGTCTGATAGATTCCGCTAGTTCTTGAATGGCCTCTTCATTAAAATCTTTGCGCGGTTGATATGGATTAGCCCGAAGTTGAGCTAAAGGGATCTCAACTACCTTATCATCTTCATTAATAGATAAAGATGGAATCAGCGCATCCAGACCTTTTCCTAAACGTTTACTCATAAGAAATCACTTCCTTTGCCAACTCTAAATACACTTCCGCTCCTTTAGAGCGAGGATCATAAGTGATAATGGATTGTCCATGTGAAGGTGCTTCACTTAACCGGACATTCCGAGGAATAATCGTTCTATATACTTTCTCTTGGAAATACTTCTTAACCTCTTCTATCACTTGAATTCCCAGATTGGTCCGGGCATCAAGCATAGTCAATAATACTCCCTCTATCTTCAGATGGGGGTTGAGATTCTTTTGCACCAGACGAACGGTGTTTAAAAGCTGACTCAAACCCTCAAGCGCATAATATTCACACTGGATCGGGATGATTACCGAATCCGCTGCAGTAAGGGAATTGATTGTTAAAATGCCAAGTGAAGGAGGACAATCGATGATAATATAATCATAATTGTTTTTAACCGCATTCAGCGCCTTTTTTAGCTTTAGCTCTCTGGAAATCGTCGATACTAACTCGATTTCCGCACCCGCTAATTGAATGGTCGCCGGAATGATATGCAGTCCTTCATTTTGAGTTTCCAGTATGGTTTCTAGAGGATTTACCTCATTTATAAGAATGTCATATATACAATTCGCCACGTCCGCCTTGTTGACGCCAACGCCGCTAGTAGTGTTACCTTGAGGATCGATATCAACTAGAAGCACTCTTTTTCCTAATGTAGCCATACCGGCACCTAGGTTCACGGAGGTTGTTGTTTTACCGACACCGCCTTTTTGATTTGCTATGGCAATAATCTTGGACACTTATTTCACCTCGAATAGTTAGGAAGAATCTTCTCGTAGATCGCAAGTACAAATGTTCCTGACGCTGATATAGCGTCACACTTTATGAAGAATATAGACAACTATTATATACTGGAACTTTAAATTACAGGCCTGGCCAACACATCCCGGTTCTAGCCACACCAAAGGCGGCCAATCACCTCAAGGCCGCCTTTAGCTTTTGAAACAATTTATCTTTTGGGGATTTGGATTACAATCTCGTAATGGTCACCACGGTCATTTTCTGACGTTTTGATTTCCATCCCTGAGCCTGACACCATATCAATAGATTGACGAATTGTATTAAGAGCTAGACGAACATCCTTGGTATAGGAGACCCGCTTTGATTTTTTAGTTTGTGAGACTTGTTTATAGAAAGCAATACGAGCTTCTGTTTGTTTAACATTTAAGCCTTTTGAAATGATTTCTGCCAACACTTTCAGTTGCATCTCCACACTATCGAGTGATAATAATGAACGTGCATGTCTTTCAGAAATCTGACGCTCCATTAACGCCGTCTTAACCTCTTCAGGTAAATTAAGTAAGCGAATTTTATTAGCTATGGTAGACTGACTTTTACCTAGTCGTTGTGCTAAGCTTTCTTGCGTCAATTGATGAAGATCAATTAACTTTTGATAAGCAACAGCTTCTTCAATAGAGGTCAAGCCCTCACGCTGTAAGTTTTCTATAAGCGCAATAGATGCGGCCTGTGAATCATTGAATTCACGAACAATGGCTGGAATCGTCTCTAAACCAAGCTTTTTGACCGCACGCCAGCGTCGTTCACCTGCGATGATCTCGTACACGGAATCTCGCATGCGTACAACAATGGGTTGAATGACCCCATGAGTTTTAATCGTCTGGCACAACTCATCGATCTTGTCGTCATCAAATATCGTCCGTGGTTGGTAAGGACTGCTAATGACCTCATGAACTGGTATTTGTTTAATTTCTTCTCCGCTGCTCCGCTCGGTAAATCCAAATAGCTTGGTAAATTGTTCTTTCATTCCGTTCATAACCACCTAATTTCGTTATAGTACGATCTTCTTGACCTTCTTCTCGGAAAGCGTATCGTACAGCAATAAAAAACATTCTGATATTATGAAATGGCCTGCAGCTATCAGGCATCATAATCTCTCCTTCTTTCGAACAAGAGTACAGAGAAGGAGTTATATACAAAATTAAAAGTCTACTATGCTATTCTATCACTTTTCTCTACATAATCATATTCTCCGTAAAGACCTATTTTTCCTGCATTTTCATAATGATAGCCGCTTAATAAACATATCAATTTAGTTTATCTTTTAATTAACGTTCATTTAAGATCATAATCGCAATTCCACTCAAAAAAAGGTCATCCTCTAAAAAGAAGATGACCTTAAATATATTTGCCAATCTATAATGTTTCACGTGAAACATTATTTGATAAGTGGTGTTTTGGCAGGAATCCCCGCTTTTCGTGGGTACTTAGCAGGAGTGGCACCTGTCTTACGAATAATGACAATATGTCGTGCCGACTCTTCCACAGGCAAGCTGAATGACTCTACTTTACCAAGTTGAGCACGAAGCTCTTTTAAGCTGTACTTCGCCTCACTTAATTCTTCTGATGGATCGCTTCCCTTCATAGCAGCGAAAACTCCATCCTTACGTGTGAAAGGAAGACAAAACTCATTCAACAAGGATAATCTTGCCACCGCACGCGCAGTCACCAAATCATAGGCGTCACGATGCTTGAATTGCCGGGCAATATCCTCCGCACGCCCATGAATCAATTGCACATCAGTTAATTTCAACGTAGTACAGACATGCTGCAGAAAAGAGATTCTTTTACTTAATGAATCAATGATCGTAAGTTTTAAATGTGGAAAACAAATCTTAAGTGGAATGCCTGGAAACCCGGCTCCCGAACCGATATCTGCCAAATTGTTTATCTCATTGATATTAAGGAAAAAGGCTAGAGAGATCGAATCATAAAAATGTTTCGTGTAAACCTGCTCACGCTCTGTTATTCCAGTGAGATTCATTTTTTCATTCCACGATACGAGTTCCTTATAGTAAAGATCGAATTGCTCCAATTGTTCTGCTGAAAGTGTAATGCCTCTTTCTTGTAAAAGCTGTATGAATTGAACTTCCGTATTATCCATAGATTATCCTTTCGCCGCAGTTACCCGGTTGTAATGCTCGAGATATACGAGGAGAATAGAAATGTCGGCAGGTGTGACTCCCGCAATCCGAGAGGCCTGCCCGATAGAGATTGGACGGATCTTAGTCAGCTTCTGCCGCGCTTCCATCGCTAATCCATGGATTTCATTATAATTAATGTCATCTGGAATTTTCTTCTTCTCCATCTTTTGCAAGCGCTCCACATGTTGGAGCTGTTTTTCAATATATCCGGCATATTTGATTTGGATTTCCACTTGCTCCTTCATTTCTGCATCCAGCATTTCCGGTGATGGCGAGACTTGATCTACGAAGCTATATACAAGCTCTGGACGCCGCATCAAAACAAGCAAATTACTGCCGTCTACAATAGGTGCCGATTCATATTGCGCTAGTACATGGTTTACCTCGACAGGTTTAACCTTTGTCTCTTGCAGACGAACAATTTCACGCTCCACCCGTTCTTTTTTATCCGTGAAGTTATCGAAACGTTCTTGTGTGATCAAACCAATGTCGTAACCGATAGGTGTAAGTCTTAGATCTGCATTATCATGGCGAAGCAACAAACGATATTCTGCACGTGAAGTAAGCAGACGGTAAGGTTCATTAGTGCCTTTAGTCACCAGATCATCAATGAGTACACCAATGTATCCCTGTGAACGATCTAAGATTACGGGTTCTTTGTCTTGCACTTTGCGCGCTGCATTAATTCCAGCCATTACACCTTGTCCAGCTGCTTCTTCATAACCGGAAGTACCATTGATTTGTCCAGCAGTGAAAAGACCTGGTAGACGTTTAGTTTCAAGAGATGGCCATAGCTGTGTAGGAACCATTGCATCATATTCAATAGCATAGCCGTTACGCATCATCTCTACCTTTTCCATACCAGGGATGGAACGCAGAATCGCCAGCTGTACATCCTCAGGAAGACTAGTCGACAGACCTTGTACATAGTATTCCGATGTATTTTTTCCTTCTGGCTCTAAAAAGATCTGATGCTTAGATTTATCACTAAATCTTACTACTTTATCTTCAATAGATGGGCAATAACGTGGACCTGTTCCTTCAATAATACCTGTAAACATCGGCGCACGATGAAGGTTGTCATTAATAATCTGATGAGTAACCTCAGAGGTATAAGTTAACCAACAAGGAAGCTGCTCATTGTTGGATGATTTCGTTTCAAACGAAAAGAATTTAGGCTCATCGTCGCCGGGTTGAATTTCTGTCTTCGAGAAATCGATCGTATCGCGATGTACACGTGGTGGTGTACCTGTCTTAAAACGCACCAATTCAAAACCAAGCTCCCGCAAATTCTCAGACAGCTTCACTGATGGCTGTTGATTGTTAGGTCCACTCTCATATGTCAGTTCACCCATGATCACTTTACCACGCAGGTAAGTACCTGTAGTCAGGATAACTGTCTTACTATGGTATTCCGTTCCTGTCTTCGTAACTACACCCGCACAACGTCCATCCTCAACGATTAAACGCTCAACCATCCCTTGACGAAGCGTCAAATTAGGCGTTTTCTCCATCGTTTCCTTCATTGTATGTTGGTACAAGAACTTATCAGCTTGTGCACGCAATGCATGCACCGCAGGTCCCTTCCCTGTGTTAAGCATACGAAGCTGAATAAAAGTCTTATCTATATTACGGCCCATTTCTCCGCCTAGCGCATCAATCTCACGCACCACATGTCCTTTGGCAGGTCCGCCTATGGACGGATTGCAGGGCATGAATGCAACCATATCCAGGTTAATTGTGATCATCAACGTGCTGCAGCCCATTCGTGCTGACGCTAGAGCTGCTTCGCAACCGGCATGACCGGCGCCAATGACGATTACGTCATAGTTGCCTCCATCATAACTCATGTCCTGTTTCCCCCTAATGTTATATTAAAATGTAAAACCTATTTTCCTAAACAAAATTGTGAGAATATTTGATCTAACAACGAGTCCGCTGCCGTATCGCCTATAATTTCACCGAGTTGTTCCCATGCTAGCCGTACATCGATTTGAATCATATCAATTGGAATATACTGTTCCGCCGCATCGTATGCATCCTGTAGTGATTTATAGGCTTTTTTAAGCAGTGCAATATGTCTCACATTACTTACATATGTCAAGTCACCCGATTCCAGCTTTCCACCAAAAAAGAGTGTCGAAATGGCATCTTCAAGTTTGTCTAGACCTTCCTCTTCCAGAACGGACATCGGTACGATGTTGGACTCCTCAAAGAATGAGAGCAACTTATCCTTATCCAGTTTGGGTGGTAAGTCCATTTTATTCATGATCACTAGGCATTGTCTACCGTGGATTTGTTCCATCAATGCCAATTCGTCCTCATGCAGCTCTTCGTTGGCATTTAGCACAAGTAGAATCAGATCCGCATCACTAACTGCCGCCTTGGAACGTTCTACGCCAATCTTCTCCACTACATCCATCGTTTCACGAATTCCCGCCGTATCAAGCAGCTTAAGCGGAATGTTGTTTATCGTTATATATTCTTCGATGACATCACGTGTTGTACCAGGAATATCTGTTACAATCGCTTTGTTATCACGTGCTAACGCATTTAATAAAGAAGATTTACCAACATTGGGACGACCAACTATAGCTGTCGTTATCCCCTCACGAAGAATTTTCCCTTCATTAGAAGTCTTAAGAAGCTTTGTGATTCCTTCCATCACTTCACTGCTTTTATCTTTAATAAACTCAGCTGTCATGGATTCTACATCATGCTCTGGATAATCTATATTCACTTCGATATGAGCCAGCATCTCAATAAGTGTATGGCGCAAAGCATGAATTCGATCCGACAAGGATCCACTAACCTGCTTTAAAGCCACAGAAAACGCACGATCCGACTTCGAGCGAATGAGATCAATAACCGCCTCAGCCTGTGATAAATCAATACGTCCACCCAAGAAAGCACGCTTGGTGAACTCACCCGGCTCGGCTAACCTTATCTCCTGCTGAAGAAGTAAATCCATCACCCTTCTTACAGAAATCACACCCCCATGAGCACTGATCTCTACTACATCCTCGGTCGTAAAAGAACGTGGGCCCTTCATTACGGTTACAAGTACTTCTTCCATCTTCTCTCCGTTATCAGGACTAACGATATGCCCATAATGAACGGTATGCGATTCCGCTTCAGTTAACGGAACTCGGCTACGAAACAAAGGCGCCACTTGGGAAATAGCCTGAGGGCCACTTACCCGAATAATAGCAATTCCTCCCTCGCCTAATGCCGTCGATACGGCAGCAATGGTGTCACTAAGCATGCTGTTTTTCACCCCAAAACCTATATTTTTTTGATCATAAACGGTCTTATATTGTTAAAAAAGCAATGACCCCTTACATTGGTCAAGGAGTCATTGCATCATATAGTCTTTACTTCAAAGTTATAACGACGCGGCGATTTGGCTCTTCGCCCTTACTAAGGGTATTCACTTGCCGATGATCCTGTAATCTGGAGTGAATAATTTTCCGCTCCTGAGGTGACATCGGTTCCAGTACTACCTCTTTACGAGTCCGAATGACACGACTAGCTAAACGATCAGCCAGCTCTTCGAGAGTTTTTTTACGCCGCTCACGGAAGTTCTCCGCATCTAGCACAAGCCGTATAAAACTGTCGGAGTAACGATTAGCTACGATATTAGCCAAATACTGCAGAGCATCGAGAGTTTGTCCTCTTCTACCAATCAACAGTCCCAAATCTGGGCCTGATATCTGCAGTATCGTGGATTCCTTGGTGTGGACGATTTCGACTTCCACTTCGAGCCCCATGCTCTTAGCGACATCCACAATGAAATGAACGGCTTCTTGGTAAGCTTCCTCCACCGGTTGTCCGGAATCTTGGCGTGGCACACCGCCGTTAGCCTCCTGTTTGCTCTCTCTTGTTGACTGCTGAGGCAGTGACGGAGCACTCGCCGCTGATGCCGGTGCGGCTTCGGCTATCAAGGTTAACTCAACCTTGGCACCTTTCGCACCGATCAATCCCAGGAATCCTCTTGATGGCTGCTCAAGTACGTTGACCGTTACCCGGTCCTTTTGAACTCCAAGCTGGGTTAGTCCCCGTTCTACAGCTTCTTCAATGGTTTTCCCTGTTGCGACGACTTTGCTCATTTTGACTTTTTGGCTCCCTTCGATGCTTTACTGCCGCCTTTACTCTTCACAGCAGTTGAGTCATCTGTACTTTTCACAGCACTTGCGATTGCCAATTTATGTTTATCGTTGTTGCGATATAAGAAATAGTTCTGAACAATAGTGTAAATGTTACTGTAAACCCAGTATAGCGGCAATGCTGCTGGGAAGTTGTAGGACATAACGAATATCAGAACTGGATAGATCATCATCATGAACTGCATTGGCCCTTGTTGTTGCATCGGGTTCATTTTAGTCATCATTCTTGTTTGTATAAATGTTGTTAATGCTGCAAGCACTGGTAAGATAAACAGATGATCCGGCTTACCTAGCTCCAGCCATAAGAAGGAGTGCTCCCGTAGATGTGGATTATAGTAGATCGAGTTGTAGAGAGCGATAAAGATAGGCATTTGTACGATCAGCGGTAAACAACCCGCCATTGGATTAACCTTATTCTCTTGGAACAAACGCATCGTTTCTTGCTGCACCTTTTCAGGTGTGTCTTTATATTTTTTCTGGATCTTTTGGAGTTCCGGTTGAATGGCTTGCATTGCCCGCGAGCTCTTCACCTGTTTAATCGTAAGCGGAAGAATCAACGTGCGGACAATAATAACCATCACAAGTACGGCTAAACCATATTCTCCGTTAAACCAATCAGCAAACTTGTCCAAGGCAATGGCGAAATAATACACTACATTACTTTGCCAGAAGCCTCCATTCTTTAAATCCTCCGTAGTGTGCGTAACAGCAGCTGACGGAGCGCATCCCGACAGAACAGCTAACGACAACACCATCACTGTGATGAGGAGAAACCATTTTCCCCGTCTAGTCTTCATTAGAGACACTTCAAAACCCCTCTCTTGAACATTCCATTCCACCGTAAATCATACCATAATTATGAATACAAATAAACAAGCCTCTTATGCGTCCTTTATTTGCGGGAAGCCTTGAGTAGCTTGGCTTTGCGCAGTACATGCAGCACGCTTTTTTCGAGCTCTGCGTATTCCATGGAAAGCGCTCCTTTTCTTACGATAAACACCATATCGAGTCCACCTGCAATTTCAGGTTCATGATGACGAACGATTTCCTTGACCAATCTTCTCATTCGGTTACGGACAACCGCGTTTCCAACCTTTTTACTGACCGATACCCCAACTCTAAATCGCTCTACCTCTTTTTTGCTAAACCAATACACTACAAATTGATGATTCGCAAATGACTTCCCATGGCGATATACACGACTGAAGTCGGCACGGTTTCGTAATCGTAACTTTTTGTGCACGGGAATCTCCTTCATAAATCCGGTTAAAAGTATCGTTCCGAATTTTTTTCTTCTAATAGTATAGTCATTTGGATGTCGCCATAAACGACGCGCCTACAACGCTGAAATTTCCCTTCTATATTATAGAAAGAAAAATATTCTCAACTTCTCACAAAATAATTCTGTATATACGTTAAATAGCCCCGCAAAGTGTAGCTAGCGCATTAAGCGAGATCCTAGTCGTTTGCAGAGCAAATAATAATAAAAAGCAGTAAAAAAAGACCACCGGAGTGGTCCCTTAGTGGCCTAACTTACGCACTCAAAACTTTTCTGCCTTTCAAGCGGCGAGCTGCCAGCACTTTACGGCCGTTTTTCGTGCTCATTCTTTTACGGAAACCGTGAACCTTCTTGCGTTTGCTCACATTTGGTCTAAATGTCGGTCTCATAATTGCACCTCCCTTACAGGAACTTAATTACTGTCATATAAGCAGAAACGGTCTAAGCCGTCCTTATAGTAGGGACAGTATCTACATGAATCATCATTTAATTATCGAGACATATCCTTACAGAAAACACCTTTATATATTTAAACATATTTTATGCGCAAAAGTCAACCTACTGCTGGCTCCAGACCCTCCCTCTAATTCAAGCCGCTTATCCACAACTCCCATTAGAAAAAAAGTAATCCACAAGATATGACAGTTATCCACCTGTGATCAAAAAATAAAGTCGACTACTCACAGATGAGCACAACCTGTGTATAAAATTATCGAAGCTTTGGCGTAAAGTGTCGAACCGTAAACAAATTATCAACAATATGTAGTGGTGTTCCTAATAATTGTACACAAGTGCTTGAATTTGTGGATAAAATAGCCCTGCTCATTGAAAAATAAGGGGCGTTTTGCTATGATGGTATTACTTTTGAATGTGAATAGATTTGTTTGTTCTCTTAATTATCAACAAGCTGTGGATAAAGTTGTGAACAAATCAAATTTATCCATATTTTTTTGTCTCTTCATATTGCCTACTGGGGATAAATATCAGCACCAACCTATTTTCTTCGACATTTCCACTTCATGGCTGATGCCACATTTGGAAGATTTAAAGGAGTGACAGTCTGTGGACAGCCATACTTCCGAATTATGGCAGCAAATTTTATCGATTATTCAAACCAAATTAAGCAAGCCGAGCTTTGATACCTGGTTTAAGGCTACTAAAGCGATAACCTTCAACTCCCAGGTTCTCATTATCTCGGCACCTACAACGTTCGCAGTAGAATGGCTGGAAAGTCGCTACACCAAACTAGTAGGAGCAACGGTCTACGAAGTCACTGGGAAACAAGTGGATGTAAAATTCGTGATTGAAGAAAGCAAGCCGCCTGAGCTTGTGGTTCAACAATCCGCTCCCACTCCCGTAGTATCACGAGAAGAAGCGCAAACGCATCTACTCAATCCCAAGTACACTTTTGACACTTTTGTAATCGGCTCCGGCAACCGTTTTGCGCATGCAGCCTCACTGGCAGTAGCCGAAGCGCCGGCCAAAGCATACAATCCCTTGTTTTTATATGGTGGTGTAGGTCTGGGCAAAACCCATTTAATGCATGCCATTGGGCACTATGTTCTAGAACATAACCCGAATAACAAGGTTATTTACATCTCATCAGAGAAATTCACGAATGAATTTATCAATTCAATCCGTGATAACCGCGGTGAAAGTTTCCGCAATAAGTATCGTAACGTTGACATTTTGCTTATTGACGATATTCAATTCCTCGCTGGAAAAGAGTCCACGCAGGAGGAGTTTTTTCATACGTTCAATGCGCTCCACGAAGAACGCAAGCAAATTATCATCTCCAGCGACCGACCGCCAAAGGAAATTCCCACACTGGAAGAACGGCTACGTTCCCGGTTTGAGTGGGGCTTGATTACGGATATTCAACCACCCGATCTAGAAACCCGAATTGCGATTTTGCGCAAAAAGGCGAAGGCAGAGAACCTTGATATCCCTAATGAGGCCATGATGTATATTGCTAACCAGATTGACACCAATATTCGTGAGCTGGAGGGTGCATTAATCCGGGTTGTTGCTTACTCTTCGCTAACTAACCAGGATGTAACCACTCATTTGGCAGCGGAAGCACTCAAAGATATTATTCCTTCCAGCCGGCCTAAGATGATTACCATCGCTGATATTCAGCAAAAAGTCGGTGAATACTACAATTTACGCCTTGAAGACTTCAAAGCGCGAAAACGTACGAAAGCCGTAGCTTTTCCACGTCAAATTGCAATGTATCTCTCCCGTGAACTAACCGATTATTCGCTCCCTAAGATTGGTGAGGCATTCGGAGGACGTGACCATACGACCGTAATTCATGCGCATGATAAAATTACACAGTCATTAAAGGTCGATCAGGAGTTGTACAAAGTGGTAAATAATCTTGCGGAGAAAATTAAAAATCCTTCCTAAGAGGAACAAAGAGCCTATACACAATCTATACACATGTGGGTAGGCTTAATTTTATGCTATTTGATAGGGTTATCCACATATTAGACGCCCCTACTACTAATACTATTAAATAACTATAATAATTCATCATGTAAAGACGCGTAATAAAGAGATACCAATACAACGAAATTCCCAATTTTTCAGCTAGGAGTGAAATCATGAAAATAAGCATTCTTAAAAATGAACTCAACGAATCCATTCAACACGTATCCAAAGCTATCTCCAGTAGAACCACCATCCCTATTCTGACCGGTATTAAACTGGAAGTTAGCCACCAAGGCGTCACATTAACTGCAAGCGACACCGATATTTCGATTCAATCGTTTATTCCAGCAGAGAATGACAGCCATACGATCGTGAAGATAGATCAGCCAGGAAGTGTTGTTCTTCCCGCTAAATTTTTCGTCGAGATTATTAAGAAGCTGCCCTCCAAAGAGATTCACATGGAAGTTAAAGAAGGATTCCAAACGTATATTTCTTCTGGATCCACTGAGATTCAGATCGTAGGTTTAGACCCTGAAGAATTCCCGGTGCTACCGAGTATTGAGGAGAACGATACTATCTCCCTACCAGGTGATTTGCTGAAAAATATGATTAAACAAACGGCTTTTTCTATTTCTACCCAAGAGACAACTCCGATTTTAACAGGTATACTGTGGAATCTGGCTGATAATGAGTTTAAGTTTACAGCGACAGACCGTCACCGCTTAGCTACAAGAGCAGCAAGACTAGAAGGTACGGAGAATGTCCAATTTGCAAATATCGTAATCGCCGGTAAAACCCTTAATGAGCTAAGCAAAATTATTCCTGATCAAAATATGCTCGTTGATATTGTGGTTGCGGACAATCAAGTTCTCTTTAAAATCGACAAAGTACTGTTCTATTCACGGATCCTTGATGGAATTTATCCGGATACTTCTAGAATTATTCCAACAACCTACAAAACAGAACTAACTTTGGACACAAAAAAATTAAGCGAATCGATTGATCGCGCTTATTTGCTGTCCCGCGAAGAAAAAACCAATATTGTGCGCATGCAGACGCTCGAGCAAGGTGGTATTGAAATTTCTTCTAGCTCTTCTGAGCTTGGTAAAGTTCGTGAAGAACTTGAAGTCATTGATTTCAAAGGTGAACCGCTCAAAATATCTTTCAACTCCAAATATATGCTCGATGTCCTAAAAGTTATTGAGAGTGAGCAGCTTGTAATAGCATTTACAGGAATGATGAGCCCGATCATTTTGAAGCCGCTCGATCAAACCAATAGCTTGTATATTATTTTGCCTTACCGTACAACAAATTAATGCCAACATTCATGAACATGTGGATAAGTGGCTGAAAGGATAAAAACCATGAAAAAAATACTTATCCACAGTGGATATATTAAGCTGGATCAATTCCTGAAACTTTCTGATTGTGTATCCACAGGTGGAATGGCTAAAGCTTTGCTGCAAGAAGGACATGTACTTGTTAACGGAGAAATAGAGGAACGGCGCGGAAGAAAACTTTATCCGGGTGATCAAATTGAAGTGCAGGATAACGGCACATTTCAGGTTGAAGACGGAGGAGTCAAAGAGGAGTAGGCTAGGGGAGGAACCATTTCGTGTTTGTTAAAAATATCGGTCTGCAGCATTATCGGAATTACGGGCTGCTGCGTCTGGAGAGCTTGGGCGATGTGAATCTGATTCTGGGTCAGAACGCCCAAGGCAAAACAAACCTCATGGAGGCATTGTTCGTCCTGGCGATGACCAAAAGCCACCGCACCTCGAAGGATCGCGAACTTATCTCATTCGATGCCCCTGGAGACGCTGCTCAGATCATTGCCGAGGTAGAACGTAAGTACGGCGATCTCAAGCTAGAGCTCACCCTATCTGCCAAAGGAAAAAAAGCTAAGATTAACGGTCTAGAACAACGACGTCTTAGTGAGTTTGTGGGATCACTCAATGTGGTCATGTTTGCACCGGAAGATTTAGAGATAGTCAAAGGCACACCTGGCATCAGACGGCGTTTTCTCGATATGGAGATTGGCCAAGTCCAGCCCAGTTATCTATTTCACCTCCAGCAGTATCAAAAGATTCTCTTACAAAGGGGCAATTTGCTGAAGCAGTTGTGGGGGAAAGAGGCAGCGGGAAAAGACCTTTTGGAAATCTGGGATGCTCAACTTGTGGAGCACGGTGTTAAAATCGTAAAAAAAAGGAAACAATTCATAAAGAAGCTGCAAATATGGGCTGAAAGCATACACCGGGGGATTACGAACGGCGGAGAAGAACTGAAATTGCTCTATGTCCCCTCTTTCGGCGATCGGGATGAGGAAGATGAAGCTGTCTTATTAGACAATTTTATGTTAAAGTTATCACAAACGAGAGAACAAGAAATCAGGCGCGGCATGACGCTGACGGGTCCCCATCGGGATGACCTGTCCTTTTTTATCAACGGAAGGGAAGCTCAGGTCTACGGTTCTCAGGGACAGCAGCGTACAACGGCTTTATCGCTCAAGCTGGCGGAAATCGAGCTGATCCATGAAGAAATCGGAGAATATCCTGTGCTGCTTCTTGATGATGTTTTATCCGAGCTTGATCCTTACCGACAGACCCAGCTTATTGAAACCTTTCAAAGCAAGGTACAGACATTCATTACCGCTACCGGGATTGAGGGTCTGAATGCCGATAAATTAAAGGGCGCCAGCCTATATCATGTTCATGATGGAAAAGTGGAGTTATAAAGAGCGGAGGAAGATCATGTATATTCATTTGGGCGGGGAGAAGATTATTCGCTCTTCGGAGTTAATTGCAATATTTGATATTTCGATTGAGAAATCTTCCAAGGTGTCTAAGCAATTCGTCATTCACTCTGAGCAGGACAAGAAGCTTGAGCGGATTGGTGAAGAGGAAGCAAAATCTATTGTCGTAACTAAAAATATCGTGTATTACTCCCCCATTTCCTCCTCCACTCTCAAAAAAAGAGCCAAAATTTTGCTCGAAATATAACTTGCGTTTAGTAACAAAGAGATAATCTGAAAGAAGTAGGTGAAGGCATGTCAATGAATCAACCGACATATGATGAGAGCCAGATTCAGGTACTGGAAGGGCTAGAAGCTGTCCGGAAACGTCCGGGCATGTATATTGGTTCCACTAGTTCTAAAGGTCTCCATCACTTGGTGTGGGAGGTCGTAGATAATAGTATCGATGAAGCCCTAGCAGGTTATTGTGACCGGATTCAAGTGATTATTCATGAGGATAACGGGATTACTGTTATCGATAATGGACGTGGCATACCTGTAGGTGAAAATGAAAAACTTAAAAAGTCGACGCTTGAAGTTGTAATGACAGTACTGCATGCAGGCGGTAAATTCGGCGGCGGCGGATATAAAGTATCAGGCGGCTTACACGGTGTGGGTATCTCCGTAGTAAATGCCTTGTCTGAGAAGGTTGTTGTTAATGTTAAGCGTGATGGGCATATTTATCAGCAGGAATACAGACGTGGTGCACCACAGTATGAGATCAAAGTTGTTGGAGATACGGAAGAGACAGGTACGACTACAACTTTTCATCCGGACCCTGAAATCTTTACTGAAACCACGGTTTTTGAATATGCGACCCTGCTTACTCGTATTCGGGAGCTAGCTTTTCTTAACAAAGGAATTGAGCTTTCACTGCATGATGAGCGGACCGATGTCACCAACGTGTTCAAATATGAGGGTGGTATCGTTGAATATGTGAAATATCTGAATGAGAAAAAAGAAGCGCTGCACGAGGAACCAATCTACGTGGAAGGCTCACGGGATATGATTCAGGTTGAAGTAGCTCTCCAATATAATGATTCGTATACAGAGAACATCTACTCTTTTGCGAATAATATTAATACCCATGAGGGCGGAACGCATGAATCCGGCTTCAAAAGTGCTTTAACACGTATTATCAACGATTACGCCCGTAAAGCGGGTGTGCTGAAGGATGGTAATTCAAATCTGACTGGCGACGACGTGCGTGAAGGATTGACAGCCATTATTTCTGTCAAAATTCCAGAGCCTCAGTTCGAAGGTCAAACGAAGACTAAGCTCGGAAATAGTGAAGTCCGTGGAATAGTAGAATCACTGTTCGGAGAGAAATTGCAGGAATTCCTGGAAGAGAATCCGGCAGTATCACGCCGTGTCCTTGAGAAGTCGCTTTCAGCTTCACGTGCACGAGAAGCCGCTCGGAAAGCTCGTGAGTTAACCCGCCGTAAGAGTGCGCTTGAAGTCAGTGCACTACCTGGTAAACTTGCGGACTGTTCATCCAAGGATGCGTCTATCAGCGAACTGTATATCGTCGAAGGTGACTCTGCGGGTGGATCGGCCAAGCAGGGCCGGGATCGTCATTTCCAAGCGATTCTACCGCTGCGTGGTAAGATTCTAAACGTAGAAAAGGCACGCTTAGACCGTATTTTATCCAACGCCGAGATCCGGGCTATTATTACTGCTCTTGGTACAGGAATCAGTGATGATTTTGACCTATCGAAGGCTCGTTACCATAAAGTCGTTATTATGACGGATGCCGACGTCGATGGAGCTCATATTAGAACTCTGTTGTTAACATTCTTCTACCGTTACATGCGGAAGCTAGTAGATGCAGGTTATATCTATATCGCACAACCGCCATTGTTCAAGATAGAACGCAACAAAGTGATCCGTTATGCAGGTAGTGAGAAGGAACGTGATGAGATTATCGCCTCTTTTGGTGAGAATGTTAAGGTCAATGTTCAGCGCTACAAAGGTTTGGGTGAAATGAATGCTACCCAGCTGTGGGACACGACGATGGATCCTGAGGCTCGTATGATGCTACAAGTAACGATTGAAGATGCGATGCTTGCTGATAGTATCTTTGATACGCTGATGGGCGATAATGTTGAACCAAGACGTGACTTTATCCATGAGCATGCGAAGAGCGTCAGATACCTTGATGTGTAAGAATTACATTTAAGCGAGAAATATAAGACCTAAAGTATGGTGTAAAACTTATACTTTCTTATATTTTAATAAAACCTCCGGCTTCTGTTCCTAACGGAATGAGAATGCTGGAGGTTTTTTTGGTTTCAGAGCTGATTTTTTAGGCTTTAGTATATTGCCTATTGCGGGTAGTATATGGGGATTTTCTAGCTTTTACACGTCCGTATGCTACAGCATAGCGGTGTATTCTACGATAGATAGATTTATCAGGAAATAACTTGAATACAACAATGGATGGAAGCGTGTTGACCTCAAGCAGCCACATATCCATATGTTGATCCATGGCAATATCCAGACCAATTTCTTTAATTCCTGGATAGGTGGTTTCCAATTGGCCTGCAATTTGTACGCCTAAAGATTTTAATTGATTAATCGTGGAGAGTGTTTCAGAAGGGTTCATATGATTTTTTAATAATGTATTTACTGACAGAATACTGCCTCCACTATGATAATTGGTGACGATTTTCTGAGGGGCAGCTACTCTTCCGAGCATTCCTGTTGTTTCCCATGCACCTGATGGAGACTTTTGGGCAAGAACACGAAGGTCGAAGGGACGATCTTGGTGACGCAGGAGATCAATTCCTTTTTGGACGAGGTAGGTACGGTTCTGAATTCGTTTCTGTAAGGCCTCATGCAGCTCTTCGGGGGAGAAGAAAACTTCTGCCATCTTTGCATATCTTAGAATATATAGGACCTGTGCTTCTTGCTGTTCTCTCTCCTCGTTATTGGCGGTGACAGTCCTTTCAGTCTTCTGCTGGCTAGGACTTAAAATCACCGTACGCTGCTCAGCTCTCATTACACCAATACCAAAGCTTCCGCGATCAGGCTTTATATAGACCATAGCATATAACGCAAGCATTTCTTTAAGAACACTTAAATCATATTTACGAGTATCAGGCACATATAGAGATAGAGATTGATTTTGAAGGATAACTTTTGTTTTAGCCCATTTACTTGGGACTCGTTGAATCTTCATTATCTTCCTCCTTAACAATTTTGTGCAGCATTTGCTCTTTTGAATTCCCTTGTACAAAACTTGCTGTGGAAGCATAATCTTTGGCAGCTGAAAATCAGGACAAGCTACCTAAACAATGGTATAATATAAGGATATGGGGTTTGCCTTATGAAACGATACTAGGATAATAAAACCGTGTTTCTTGTCTTTACAGTCTATGTACTAAAGACATTTGCGGAAAGGGCGAATACCCTAATCAGCGCAAAAGAAATCAATATTAGAAGATAAAATGCTATCATGTTTAATTGTGCTACTTTTGTGAAAGTAATATAATTAAGGGTAGCGGTTTTTTAACTGAAGGAGGTCCAGCAACTCATGGCTGAACAAAATAACCCACAAGTCAAAGATCGGGACATTGGCGTGGAAATGCGTGAATCCTTTATGGATTACGCAATGAGCATCATTGTTAGCCGGGCTTTGCCAGATGTGCGGGACGGACTCAAGCCGGTTCACCGACGCATTTTGTTTGCGATGTCGGAACTTGGAATGTCTGCGGATAAGCCTCATAAGAAATCGGCAAGAATCGTCGGTGAGGTTATCGGTAAGTACCACCCTCACGGTGACTCAGCCGTCTATGAAACAATGGTACGGATGGCTCAGGATTTCTCTATGCGCTATATGCTTGTGGACGGTCACGGGAACTTTGGTTCGATTGATGGTGATATGGCTGCAGCGATGCGTTATACAGAAGCCCGTCTTTCCAAGATTGCAGGCGAAATGCTTCGAGATTTGAACAAAGAAACAGTTGATTTCGCACCCAACTATGATGGTGAAGAGAATGAGCCAGTTGTATTACCAGCTCGCTATCCGAACCTGCTCGTTAATGGGGTATCTGGTATAGCTGTAGGTATGGCTACTAATATTCCACCGCATAACCTAGGTGAAGTTATCGATGGTGTGCAGGCGATGATTAAGAATCCTGATATCACCCCTATGGAATTGATGGAGTATATCCAAGGCCCAGATTTCCCAACGGCTGGATATATTTTGGGTCGTGAGGGTATTCGTCAGGCTTATCGTACGGGGCGTGGTTCAGTGACCATGCGTGCAAAGGCAACGATTGAAGAGAATAACGGTAAGGCTCGCATCATTGTACATGAGCTGCCGTATCAGGTAAACAAGGCAAGACTGGTTGAAAAAATCGCAGAATTAGTACGTGAGAAACGGATCGAGGGTATAACGGATCTTCGAGATGAGTCTGACCGTAACGGTATGCGTGTAGTTGTTGAGATGAGACGTGATGTAAATCCAAATGTTGTGTTGAACAATCTATATAAACATACTTCTATGCAATCTACATTTGGTATCAACATGCTGGCCATCGTGAACAACGAGCCGAAAATTCTTAATCTGCGTGATGTGCTCTATCATTATTTGCAGCACCAGATTGAAGTTATTCGTCGTCGTACTATATTTGATCTTAAAAAAGCTGAAGCACGCGCTCATATTTTAGAAGGTCTGCGTATTGCGCTGGATCATCTGGATGAAGTGATTGCGTTAATTCGTGCTTCTCGGACAACGGACATAGCCCGTGAGGGATTAATGAGCACCTTTAGCCTTAGTGTAGAGCAGGCTCAAGCGATCCTCGACATGCGGATGCAGCGTCTGACCGGTCTGGAAAGAGAAAAGATCGAGAATGAATATAACGAATTGCTAGCTAAAATTGCAGAGTACCGTGAAATTTTGGCGAATGAGCATCTTGTACTGGAAATCATCAGTAACGAGCTGCAGGATATTCGTGATAGATATTCTGATGAACGCCGGACAGAGATTACCGTTGGTGAAGAAAGTATCCTGGATGAAGACCTTATTCCGCGTGAAGAGGTTGTTATCACTATTACACATACGGGATACATCAAACGTCTACCTGTCAGCACCTACCGCAGTCAGAAGCGTGGAGGGCGCGGAGTCATGGGGATGGACACCAAGGATCAGGACTTTGTGGAGCATCTCTTCGTGAGTAACTCTCATAACTATCTGATGTTCTTTACCGATAAGGGTAAGGTATACCGGATTAAAGCTTATGAGATCCCAGAGCTGGGACGTACTGCACGTGGGACACCAATCATCAACCTGATTCAAATTGAACAAGGTGAGAAGATTAGTGCCGTAATCCAAGTGGAAGAGACCGATAGTGACAAGTACTTGTTCTTTGCTACCCGCGAAGGTATCGTGAAGAAGACACCACTTGAGGATTACAATAACATCCGCAAAGGCGGACTTATCGCTATTAACCTTCGTGAAGAGGATTCTCTAATTGAGGTTAAGCTGACAGATGGACAGCAAAATCTTATTATCGGTACAGCTCGCGGAATGTCGATTACGTTCTCAGAGAATGATGTTCGTTCTATGGGTCGTAGCGCGACAGGCGTGAAGGGCATTACGCTTGATAGTAATGACCATGTCATCGGTATGGATTGTGTCGATAAGGAGCTTGAGGTTCTGATTGTTACTAGCAAGGGTTATGGTAAACGGACACCAGCCGGTGACTATCGTTCCCAGACTCGTGGTGGTAAAGGAATCAAGACCATTAATCTCACTGAGAAGAATGGTCCTGTAGTTGGTCTAAAAGTCGTTAAGAACGATGAAGACTTAATGATCATTACTACAAGCGGTACCTTAATTCGTACCAGCATGGATGGAATCTCTACTATGGGTCGTTATGCGCAAGGGGTTAAGCTAATTAACATCCGCGAGGATGATGCTGTGGCTACTCTGTGCAGAGCAGATAAGAACGAAGAGGACGAATTGTCTGAAGATATGGAAGGCCTCGAGGAACAAGTAACAGTAGATGAATCTGGTGATATTGATCAACCGGAAACAATCGCTGAGGATCAAGAAGATAACTTAGAGTAGGTTATATTCAATAAAGAGCAAGGGCTTCTATTACAGAGACCCTTGCTCTTTTTGCTGTGATTAATTAATAGCTAGTTATTTAATGAAATTTAATGAGAATTTTTATAAGAATAGTTTTCATTTCACTAGTCGCTTCCTTTTATCCGTACTATAATTAGCCGATAGAGTATAAATCAGTATATAAAGTACTATTTTCTCAGAAATTATCTGTCAGATTAGATTTCGGTAATCCTGAGCTTATTGTTATAGAAATTAAGGGGCTGAGTATATGCCAAGCGTATTGGTTGGAGAAGTTAAAGCGGGCTCAAAGATAACCAAAGATGTAAATACACCTTTGGGGGGGATTTTGTTCACCAAGGGAAAAATACTACTCCCCCGTGATCTAGAAATTTTAGAAGCTTTTTTGGTTGGGCAAGTGGAGATCGAAGGTGTTCAGGGAGAGGGCAACTCTGATGCTGTCAAAAAAAACGCCAAGCAGACAGCACTTAAAGCTGGAGCGATTATAAATGAATCGATGCTGATCAAGAACAATTCCCCACTACATGATGAATATGAAAAAATGATCGCACTTATTAGGACCAGCTATCGTTCGGTAACGGCAGCCTCACTTCCTATTTTTGAGTTGCGGAGTCAATTAGAGTTACTAATTAGTCATTTGAAGGATTATCATGTGTTGAAGTTTTCTCCACGTACGCTAAAAGACGAGGATTACAACTATCACAATGCGGTGCTGTCCGCGTTAACATCATATAAGATCGCTCAGTGGTGCGGGTATCCGCAAAAGGATTGGATGCAGATCGCTTTTGCTGGATTACTACATGACATTGGAAACGCAAAAGTAGATAGTTCTCTTTTACATAAGCCGGAGTCACTTAATAGTGCTGAAATAGAAGAGGTTCGCAGACATACTACATATGGTTATCAATTATTGCGTAATGTCACAGCGATTAATGAAGGGGTAAGACTGACTGCATTGCAGCATCATGAGAAGGTCGACGGGTCTGGTTACCCACTTAAGCTAGAAGGTAGCCAGATTCATTTTTACGCTAAAGTAGTTGCGGTAGCAGATATATTCCATGCTATGACCCTAGAAAGGGCCTATAGAAAAGCACAGTCTCCTTATTTAGTGTTAGAGCAGATAATGACAGAAAGCTTCGGTAAGCTCGACCCAGTCGTTGTACAGACCTTTATACAGAAGAGTACCGATTTGTTTAATGGAACCAGAATACGTCTGAGCGATGGACGTCATGGAGAGATCATATTTACTGACCGTGCTAATCCAACACGTCCTATGATTAAGGTAGAGGGTACGATTGTTAACCTAATGTTGGAGCGAGATTTGTATATTCAGGAGATCATTGCTTAGAGAAGGAAGTATTAAGAGACTCCATAAATGAGACTGTGCTAACAGGTATATACCAATATATAAAGGGTGATTGATAGCACAGTCTCTTATTTCTAGATTATATTAAAAAAAAGTGTTGCAATGAATCTCTATACATGATATATTCTAAGTCCGGCCAAGAAATACACATGCCGAGCTCCAAAAAGAAGTTA